>JARDZO010000026.1 GCA_029240815.1 Brevibacillus sp. | reverse complement strand
AGGAGCTTCCCATGAGTAGTGGATTTACTTGGACAGAAGACAAGCAAAAGCTAGCGGAGATCTTGTCTCGAGAAGAGTATGCCCAACAACAAGGGAACCAGGAAAGCTGGTTGGATCCGTTGCTAGAACCACTGTTTCATGCTCTTTCTCGCATGTTTGAGCTGGGGCAGCTACCGAATGGGACGGCGAGCACCGTATCGACGATCATTCTCGTCCTTTTTGTGATTGGGCTGCTCTTCTTTTTGTACTGGTTGTCCCGCAGGATAGTGCGTGAGCAACGACTCAGGCAGCCTTTGCTTGCAAAAGGAGAAAAAATACGCACGTACACCGATTATTTGCAGGAAGCAAGAGAGCGCGGTCACAAGAATGAGTGGCGTGAGGGGGAGCGATCCTTATTTCTAGCCCTCCTGGTTTATTTGCAAAAAAGAGCGTGGATTCGTGTAGAACCATGGAAAACGAATTGGGAGTACGCGGAGGAAATCCAACTGAATCAACCGCTGGCCGTAGACTTGTTTCGCATGAATGCCCGTGTCTTCGAACAGGTCTGGTACGGACAAGGGGCCGTAAGCGAGGGACAGTTCTGGGAACGTTTGAAACAGCTGGAGACGTTCTGCAGAGAGGAGGGCCTGGATGGATAGCTTGCGCACGTATCGCGTGGGGATCGCCCTTGCTATTCTGCTCCTGCTTGTTTGCGGGTGGCTTCTTGTCAAGCCGCAGGGTCCCGATTTTCCCCCTTTTGTCTCGGTTTCTGCCGAGCCTGACGGACTAAAGGCGTTGACCACCTTGCTCGAGGAAAAGGGAAACCGCGTCAAGGAATGGAAACAACCGATGCGGGTATTGCCAGATGGCGAAGGTCAGGCGCTTGTGATGGTTGAGCCACAAGCACTGTCTGCCAATGAGCAAGCTGAACTGCTCGAGTGGGTCAAACAAGGAAATGACTTGATTGTGTTTGAAGAAGAGGCGGACGCGTGGGTGGGAGTCCCATTTTCCTCATTCAAAATGGAAGAGGAAAACGTTCAGAAGCGCAATATTCAAGGGCCGATGCTCGACAAAGGACAAAGTGGAATAGCTAGGACGCCATACAGACTCATGAAAGCAGCTTCTCAGGAAGCCCTGCTATATGATGATCTCGGTATACTCGCAGGGCGGACCCAGGTCGATGAGGGGAGCGTGACTTTGTTTCTCGTTCCCGAATGGTTGACCAACCAAAGCATCCTGCAGCATGACCACTTTGAGGCGATCTGGCCGTATTTTCAAAAAGAATGGTCGGTTCTGTGGATGGATGAGTACCACCACGGGCTGCAAGAAAAGCCTGGCTGGCTCGCCGTCTACCCTGGCTGGCTGATCGTGGGATGTGTGCAATTGGCGCTCTCGCTATTGATTTGGGTGTGGTGGAAAGGCAAACGCTTCGGTCCCGTCTATACGCTACGGGAATGGACGGTACGCAGGGGAGATGAGACCTTGCTTGCCATATCGAGCTGGTACGAACGAAGGAACCTCGCACTCGATGCCCTATTGCACAGGGAGATGTTCTTTAGGCAGCTATTGTTCGATCACTGGGGAGTCCATCGCCGGGCAGACCGAGCAGAAATTGTTCGTCTGGCTAAGACAAAATGGAGCGAAACAGATGTAGAAAAGATCGATCGCCTGTTGGAACGAATGGAACGGGCGAAAACAGAAAAAAGGTACACATCCAAGCGTCTGCTTGAAGACAGCATCTTGATCGATGACATCACCAAGCGCCTGGAGAAGGAGTGAGAACGTAGTGGAGCAATTACTTGTACATATGGAAAAAGAACTGATTGGCCAGCGGCAAAACATCCGCTTGATGGTGGCAGCCTTGCTCGCTGGAGGACATGTGCTGCTGGAAGGGGTTCCGGGCATCGGGAAGACAAAAATGGTTCGTACCTTATCCCATCTGATAGGCGGTGAGAGCAAGAGGGTCCAATTTACGCCGGACATGATGCCTAGTGATATTGTCGGCCATGTTGTTTTCAACATGCAGCTCAATCATTTTGAGACCATCAAAGGCCCTGTCTTTTCCAATTTGTTGTTGGCAGACGAAATCAATCGTACGGCTCCCAAGACACAAGCGGCTTTACTCGAAGCGATGGAAGAACACCAAGTCACGATCCAGGGTGTCACCTACCCGTTGCCGGAGCCGTTTTTTGTGGTGGCTACGCAAAACCCGGTGGAGTACGAAGGAACATATGTATTACCGGAAGCCCAGCTGGACCGTTTTTTGTTCAAGCTGAACATGCAGTATCCATCCTATGATCATGAAAGGCAAATTCTCCAGCAGCATCGTGTACAGACAGACAAAATGGGCGCTCTGCCTACTCCGATCTATTCGATGGGAGATATTTTGCTTGAACGACAAAAACTCAATGATGTCGTGGTAGATGATTCCCTTGTCGATTACATCACGACGCTGATTCGAAAAACACGGGAGACAACGCGGTTGCAGCTCGGAGCCAGCTCACGGGCCGGGATTGCCGTGTTGCAGGCGAGCAAGGCATGGGCGCTCCTGGATCATCGAATGTACGTCACACCGGACGATGTGAAGACAGTGGCGCGTCCAGCACTCCGGCATCGACTCATCCTGTCGCCACAAGTGGAATTGGAGGGAGGTACCAGTGACCAAATCATCGACGAGACGTTGGCCGCTATTCCGGTACCTCGCTGATACACTGCAGGATCGCTTTCTTTTGCCAACCAAGCGGCTGATTATTCTGCTGCTATTGGGGACTCCGATCGCAGTAGCCGGATATCTGCTGGGGACGGGATATCAAGGGTTTTGGATGTACAATGGTCTGATCGTGTTAGCCAGCCTGATTGACTGGTTTACGCTGCCGCGAAGGACAGATTTGAGTCTGCAAAGAACGATGCCAGAGCAGACTGATTTGGGTCATTCCTTTCAGGTCGGGATCCGCTTGAATAATAAAAGCGGTCAATTCCTGGGGTATTCGATCGTTGACGATCTGCCGATTACCTTTGAAGAGGCTGGTCCGCTGCAAGGACGCATGGAGGGAACAGAGGCAGCTATTTTTTATTCCACTCAAGGGAACGAACGAGGACAATACCTGTTTCGATGGTTGTATATGCGTTGGCAGGGCAGGATCGGGCTCTGGTGGAGACAGAGTCGGTTTTCGGCAGAACAGTCCATCCGCGTATATCCAGACCTGTCAGCAGTTCGAGGATATTTGGCTTCTCTGCAAGATAGCCTGATTGTCGATGGGAAAAAGATTATGCGCAGGGCAAGGGCAGGATCAGAATTTCATGCCATTCGGGAATACGGTCATGACGACGATCCGCGGATGATCAATTGGTCTGCTTCTGCTCGCACACGGCGACTGATGACCAACCAGTACCGTCCCGAGCAAGGAAAAGTAGTGACGATCCTATTGGACTGTGGAAGGTTGATGGGGGTGGAGTGGAACGGCCGAACACGTCTCGATTCTACGCTAGAGGCAGCCATGACGTTGGCTGCAGTCGCCTTGCGTCAAGGAGATCAGGTCGCGCTGCTCGTATACTCGAATGTGATCAAAGCGTACATTCCTCCAGGGAAAGGTCTGCGGCATCTGCATGTCTTGCTGGAGGCGACGTATGATTTGCGCGGCGATTTCGTAGAGTCTGATCCTGCCAAAGCGCTGGAACATTTGTATCGACAGCAAAAGAAAAGAAGCCTGATGGTGCTATTTTCCGATATGGAAAACTATTTGGTGGAGGATCAATTGGGTGGTCATCTGTGGAGATTGCGTCGTTCGCACTTGCTCCTGTTACTCAGTCTGGCTGATCCGCTCTTGCACGGGTGGAGCAAGGGGGAGACGACGAGTAGCCGTATCGCCTACGTAAAAGCAGTGGCGCAACGATTTCAGCTGGATCGCAGAGCTTTCCAACAAAAAATGACCGGCGCGGGCATCCAGGTGCTGGATGTACCGGCCGATCAGCTGACGGTTACTCTGATTAATACGTATCTGGAAATCAAATCGAGGGATGCCTTGTGAGTGAGTTTTTTTGGCGCAGCCCCCAGGCGTACCAGCCAAAAAGAACCATCAAGGTCAGCAAGGCGACCCCATATTTGGTTTCCAAGGAAAGGCCGGATGGTGTGATGTAGCCTTCAATGACTCCGGCAACGACGAACAAAGGAAGAGTCGCGAGCAATAACTGGGCAGATTCTTTGGCGGCAAGAAGAAATTGATGCTTGCGGTCATATCGCCCAGGCACGAGCAGCCTGTACCCCATGTGGAGTCCCGCTCCCCCTGCAATAAAGATGGCTGTCAGCTCGATGACGCCATGGGGGAGTATGTAAGCCCAGAAGGCGTAGCTACTGTCAGCTTGCGCATACACGGCAGCGAGCGCACCTACCAAGAGACCGTTGAACAACAGTAAGTAGATGGGGAGAATCCCCAGTGTTATGCCACCTACAAAGGCAAACATGGCAACTTTCATGTTGTTGGTCATGATCATGGTAGAGAGGACGGGGCTATTCACAGAGTCATGTCCTTCTCCCAGTTGAGTCGGATTGATTTGTTCAGCCATACCTTGAGGCAGGACGACATACAGATTCAACGGATCCATCATGACAGCAGCGAAACCCGCTAATCCACCGATGAGAAACAGAAGGGCTGCCATGCCGATGAACCCCATTCGCTGTTGAATCAGCAGCAAGAGATAGCTGCCAAAGAAGTGCTTTAATTGATACCAACTGCTTCCTTGTTGTTTGTATGTCAGATTATGCGCCCGGGATACGAGCTGATTGAGATACATCGTTACTTCGTCTGTCGGGTGAAATGTGCGGATGTAGGCGAGATGCGCCGACGTCTTTTTATACAGGAGGGTAAGCCTGTCGATCTCACCCGCATTGATCTTTCGCGGTTGCCTAGTGAACCGTTCGACCAACTGCTCCAACTCAGCCCACGAAGCTTTATGTCTATGCCAAAATGAGGTAACATCCATGAAACTTGCCTCCATTCAACAATTAATGAGAGGGGGAAATGAAGGAAAATGATTGAACCGACCACACAGCATCATGAGCGCGAAACATCGATCGTGACCCCAGAGTACGTGTTGCTCCGCTTCCAGACAGCGGGTTTGGGGAGTCGGGCAGCTGCACTGATGATTGACTCTGTGATTCTTTTCTTGGTTAATCTTACTGTATTCATCGTGTTTGGCCTAGTCATATTTGGTAAAGATAGCGATTTTTTCCTCGAAACTGAAAATATGGCGATAGCAATCGTCATCCTCTTTGTCTTTGTTCTCAACTTTGGATACTTTCTGCTTCAGGAGGCGTTCTGGTCTGGTCAGACGATCGGCAAACGTTTGATGGGGTTGAGAGTCATGAGAGACAATGGCCAACCGATTACGTTTTTGGGAGCGGCGATTCGCAATTTATTTCGCATCGTGGATGGATTGCCGATGGGCTACTTTCTCGGTGCGGTGATTTCCTTTTTTCACCCGCAGGACAAACGGCTCGGAGATCTCGTGGCAGGTACGATTGTCGTCGTAGAAAGCGGGCGGACAGCTCGGCCATCTCGTAAAAAAGTCACACAGCAATCTTTGCAAATGCATGACCATCCGCAGGTGCTGGAGCTGGATGAACGTCAAAAGCAGCTGATAACACGAGAGGATTGGCAGTTGCTCACGTCCTTTCTTGACCGCCAGTCATCTCTAGCCCCTGAAAAGAGAAAAGAGCTCGGGACACAAATGGCCAGCCTGCTTTCGAAAAAACTGGGTGTGCAAGATGAACCGCTCGTCAGGCATGATCCGATTGCGTTTCTAACGCTCGTGCATCGGGACTTGCAAAAAGAATGGAAGCTAGGCTCTTCATGACAGGACACGTAAAAGGAACCGCCAATCAGGCGGTTTTTTTACTAGGTACAGATTGGCAGGAAGGTGTATAGTCAGTATAAATGGTTGTTTTGCAAACGAGGAAACGATGCAAGAGGAAGGGAAGGATCTGAGATGAACGCATCAAAGCAGCTGGCAGAAGCCTACAAGAACAGCAAGTATCAAGTACCCGGACATGGACCGCGAAACATTCGCGTACTGCAAAATGCGCTGGCAGAGCTGGATGGAAATCTGGAGAGCGACATTTACGGCAAAGGGCAAGTGATTGAGGAATTCGAAAAAAAACTTGCTGAGATAGTAGGAAAAGATACAGCCGTTTTCTTCCCAAGTGGGACAATGGCTCAGCAAATCGCCTTGCGCATTTGGTGTGATCAAAAGTCGGTCAACAAAGTGGCGTATCATCCACTCTCCCATCTGGAAATCCACGAAGAAGATGGGTTAAAAAAGCTGCATCTGATTGAATCCGTCTTGCTCGCTGACAAAACCCGGTTGATTCGACTGGAGGATGTTCAGAATATGGACACTGACGTTGCTTGCTTGTTGCTGGAATTACCGCAGCGTGAGATCGGCGGAGAATTGCCGGAATATGAGGAATTGGTAGCGATCTCTGAGTATTGCCGCGAAAAAGGAATCAAACTGCAGCTCGATGGTGCCCGTCTTTTCGAAATTCTCCCTTACTACCAGAAGTCCGCAGCAGAAATCTGCCAGTTGTTTGACAGCATTTACGTTTCCTTTTACAAAGGAATTGGGGGGCTTGCTGGTTCGATCCTGGCAGGAGACGAGGAATTCACAAAAGAAGCAAAGGTCTGGAAACGGCGTCATGGGGGAGACCTGATCAGCCTGTATCCGTACATTCTCAGTGCAGACTATTACTTCGAGCAAAGAAAGAATCGCTTTCCAGAATACTATGAACAGGCAAAAGAGCTGGCGAGCTTTTATAATGGATGTCGCGGGATCACAACCCGACCAGTTGTGCCCGTATCCAACATGTTTCACGTCCATCTTCCATTCCCGAAAGAGACGCTGGAGCCGGTATTTCAGTCGGTCTACGAAGAAACAGGGGTAGGCTTAGCGATGACCCTCCACCTCGTCGATGAAGCAACCTGCTACTTTGAGGTAAGTGTCGGCGATAATTACGGGGGCATCCCAAAAGAAGCGCTGCAGCAAGCGTTTCGCGTTCTCGATGGGAAAATGAAAGAAGTCCTGAGTCGATAATTTTCTCACATGAATTCCGTTCTGTTTTCTGCAGAAGCTCCCTTGGGTTCATCCCAAGGGGTTTTTTGACGGCTCAAACATGCTGTGGTGGTAAGGAGAAGCAGTTGTGGCTTCTAGGTACCTGGTAGTAAGAGGTGCAATGGAGCAAAAGCTTAGTTTCTCAATCGTTGCGCTTCGAAGGACATGGGTGAATCAAGAGATGAACGAAGTCGTCAAATATGTTCGTTCGAAAGCTGGAGCGTCTTCCCCTTTTCCTCTTCTCCACTACAGTTTGACTTAGTGAAAAAATGGTTTATGACTTTTCTTATCATTTTCTTTCTCTTACGACCGTGCGTTGTGAAATTTGGGTACCGATCAACGATTTGGTGGAATGTTGACAATATTACGCAAAAGGCTTGCCGAAAAATGTTCTATGTTATAATAAAACCTCACTCTTTGTCATAGAAAGGAGGGGGTAGCCGATGAGCGATAAATACATTCGTGCTCAATCGACACCGTCATCCACACTGCAACTCCCCGCAAATGGAGGGCAGGAGGGAAGGCGTAAAAGAACCGGAATGTTTCGGAGCTTGTTCCAGACGTTGGTTCCCTCCCAGACAGAAGGCAAACAATCTCCATGGCCGCTCATAGCGACTATCGTGGTCTGGGTTGGCCTCGCATATGCAGGATATGCCTTTGCGGTCCATACGTTGGACAAGCAGCAGCAATATGTCAATCAACGCTTTGAACAGGTGCAAGCTGAGAATCAGAAGCAGATGATTGCGCTTGGTGAACAGTTGACACAAGTACAGGATGAGATGAATACCGTGCAGGATGGCCTGTCCAATTTGGAAGAAGATTTGCAATTGACTGGTGAAACGATTGGCGGCTCGAATAAGACGAAGGAGGCCCTCCAGGATCGGATTGACCAGTTGAACAAACAACTCGTCGATTTGAAAGCGTCGTTGAAAAAACTGGAGGATGCTGCTCGTGCTTGGTAAAGTAAACCGGTTTTTTGCGTTTCTGCTGGCGCCTGCGCTCGGGTTTTTGGTTGCTTTTTCGTGGGCCAACCCGGTAGACAAGCTCCAGGTAGAAGCTATGCAACTGCCAGTTGAGCAGTCCCATGAACAGGCGACAGCGCTTCGCGAAAAACTGGATGAGACCCGCGATCAGATCAGTAATGCCGAAGAACTGATTGATGATATTCGCGATCGTACGGAAAAGGAAAAGAAAGATTACGAGCAGCAGAATGAGCATATTAACAACTTGTTGGCTGCGAGTAAATCGCAAACGCAAAAATCCGCGGATGTGCTGGATACGATCTTGTCCAATATGCTTGGAAATCCAATCGGACAATCGTTTGGCAAAAATTCTACGGTGAAAGTGTACTCTCTGGAGGAAGCTGGATACCGTGGGTACATGGCCAAAGTGCGGCTCAATGATCCCAAGGCATTAAAGATGGTTCTCGCTAACAATTCGGTTAAGAGCAAGGGCGAAACGACCAGTCATGCAGGAAAACGTACGGGGGCTGTCCTGGCGATCAATGCCGGTGGATTCATGTCAGACAAGAGAGGGTATGTAACTCCACTTGGAATTACCGTTGTCGACGGGAAGATTCGCACCTTTTCAAACAATTCGAATCTGAGCTTCGTTGGATTTAACAACAAAGGTCATCTCGTCGGAACGAAGATCACTACCCAGCAGCAAATTTCGCAGCAAGGCATTTTGCAAGGGGCCAGCTTCCTCCCGCGGCTTCTGCAGGACGGCAAACGACTGGCTATTCCTCGCGATTGGGCCAATGCCCGTCAGCCACGAACATTGATCGGTCACTTTGACAATGGGGATCTCTTGGTGATTGTGATCGACGGCAGACGTGAAGGTTGGAGTAATGGTGTTACCTTGGAAGAAGCACAGAGAAAGCTGCAGGAGTTCCACGTCGTCGATGCCTACAATCTCGACGGTGGCGGCTCCAGCGCATTCTATTACAAAGGCAAATTGATGAACAAGCCATCGGGTGGAAAAGAACGCCCGGTCGTCAGCAATCTGGTCATCATGCCGTAAGAGTTATCTTTCCCTACACCTTTTCAGGTCAGGTCCACTCGTTGGAATTGATCGGGAGAGGTGTTTTTGCGTGGGCGAGTGTGCTAAAAGGACCATAGACATGTTGACCGATAAAAAGGCTGAAAATTATAATAATGGTAGAAACAAGAAAATAGGCAAGGGGGGATCGTATGAAAAAGGTAAGGCTGTTTGCCTTTTCGCTTCTCACGTTTGCGACATTTGCATTTCCAGCTCAGGCGAAGGTGCCAGGTGTACCTGTAGGGGTAGATGGAGCGACGAAAGGGATTGTAGCCGTATCCCATCCAGCAGCAGCCCAAGTCGGCAAGGACATCTTGGCGAAGGGAGGAAATGCGGTGGATGCAGCCGCGGCTATACAGCTCGCACTAAACGTAGCAGAGCCGTACATGTCAGGTGTGGGCGGCGGCGGTTTCATGATGATTTACCTCAAGGATCAGAACAAGGTCACAGTATTTGACAGCAGGGAAGTAGCGCCTGCTGGGGCGAAGCCGGATATGTTCCTGCAGGAGGACGGTAAACCGATTCCGTTTGGAGAGAGGCACACGACCGGACAGGCGGTAGGTATACCTGGCACATTGCTCGGCGTAGAAAAATCCCTGAAAAGCTACGGTACCATGAAGCTGACTGATGTCATCGAACCTGCGATTGAACTGGCATCAAAAGGTGTGCGTGTCAACTGGGTGACTGCGGACAACATCAAGAACTCACTGGATAAATTACAGAAACATGAAACAGCGGCAAAGGTATTTGCTCCAGAAGGCGTGCCATTAAAAGAGGGGGACGTCTTGGTACAGCCGGATTTGGCGAAGACGCTCCAATTGGTACGCGATAAAGGTACGAGCGCTTTTTACAGCGGGGAGATCGGTCAAGCACTGGTGGAGGAGGTACAGCGGACAGGTGGATCTATGACCTTGCAGGACTTGAAAGCGTATACGGTAAAGGAAAGGGAGCCGGTTCGAGGTACGTTCCGCGGATATGAAGTAGTCACGATGGGACCGCCCAGCTCCGGAGGCTTGACGCTCTTGCAAATCTTAAAGCTGATGGAGGGCTACGACAACCAGAAGGATGGCTTTGGCTCTGTCACGTATTTGCACCATCTGATTGAGGCCAATCACCTCGCCTATGCGGACCGTGCCGCTTATATGGCAGACGAAGATGTGTACCCGGTACCCAAACAAGGCTTGATCAACGACGAGTACATCAAAGAACGTCGAGCACTCATCAGCGACGATACCGTCAACACAAAGGTGCAGGCAGGAGATCCGTGGAAATACGATCCTGGGAAAAAACCTGTCGTTGCAATGAACTTCAACGATCCTTCGCCCGTGAAGCAAACCACTCATTTCTCCGTGATGGATCAATGGGGCAATCTCGTTTCCTACACGACCACGATCGAGGATGTGTTTGGAAGCGGGATCATGGTACCGGGTTATGGATTCATGCTAAATAACGAGCTCACAGACTTCGATGCTGTTCCAGGGGGTGTCAATCAGGTAGAGCCTGGCAAGCGACCGCGTTCGAGTATGACTCCGACGATTGTTTTGAAGGATGGAGAGCCGTTTCTGGCAGTGGGCTCACCAGGTGGGTCGACCATTATCGCTTCCGTCTCGCAAACGATTCTAAATGTAATCGATCATGGCATGGAGATTCAGGATGCGATCGTGGCCCCGCGAATTTTCTCGAGCGCTTACCCTGCAGTGACATGGGAAGCTGGGTTTGATCAGGATGTCATTTTGCAGCTTCTGGCAAAAGGACACGGCTTTGCGGAGATGCCGACCAATATCGGTAACGTTCAGGCGATTGTGTACGATTTGGAAACAGGAAAAATGTACGGGGGAGCAGACAACACGCGGCAAGGTACGGTTCTCGGCGTAGACGCCGTTGCCTACACGACTGCCCAACCCGATGCGCAACCAGAGGAATCGGCAGGTCCATTCGTGCTGCAAGTGAACGGACTGGTTTATCCATACAAGGCGGATCAGAAGCGAATGGTAAATGGAACGGCATATATTCAGGCAGAAAAGCTGCTGCTTGGCTTGAACGGTGATTTTGCAACGTTTAGGGAGAAAGCAGTCGCGATCGATGAAAAAGGATTCTTGCCGGTTAAAAAAGTGGCCGAAGCATTGGGCTATACAGTCGAATGGAATGCGGCAGAACGAACGCTGCAATTGCAAAAATAATGGGGAGATGGAGGTGCTCGGCTTGAAGAAAGTACTCGTTTTAGGCGGAACCCGTTTTTTTGGTAAAAGATTGGTGCATTTGTTGGTGGCGGCAGGAGCTGATGTGACTGTGGCGACCAGAGGGATGACGGAAGTCGAGCTTCCCCCTCAAGTCAAGCGATTGACATTGGATCGAGATGATCCCGCTTCTTTGGCAGTTGCTGGGGAACAGGAATGGGATATCGTTTACGATAATATTTGCTATTCTTCACAAAATGCGCTGGAAGCCTGCGACGTATTCCGAGGAAAAGTAGGCAAATACGTGTTGACCTCGACGCTTTCCGTCTATGATTTCTCGGAGGAGAGTCTGAAGGAAGAGGAATTTGATCCTTATACGTATGACATTCAGCCTTCCGCGAGAGACAAAGTCACGTACCAGGAAGGGAAACGGCAAGCAGAAGCTGTGTTTTTTCAGCAAACAGACTTCCCGGTTGTAGCCGTGCGTTTTCCCATCGTCTTAGCGGAGGATGACTATACGAAGCGACTGCACTTCCATGTCGAACATATTCAACAGGAACGTCCGATCGGGATTGCGAATCCGCAAGCAATCATGTGCTTTATACATGCACAGGAGGCAGCGGAGTTCTTGCAATGGGTGGGGACGACGACTTTGACGGGGCCGGTAAACGCCTGCTCTGATGGAACCATTCGCCAGCAGACTTTGATGGAGGACATTGCTGACGTTGTTGGCAAACCTGCTCAACTTGTAGCAGAAAAAGATGCTGCCGACTTCTCGCCCTTTGCCTTCCCTGCCTCGTTTTATATGGATAACCAAAAAGCAGGAGCAGCTGGATTCTCTTTTTGGAAGCTAGAGGCTTGGCTACCTGAACTCATTCAGACGATTTCCACAAAACTTTCAGAGCAAAAAGTGTGACAATCTGCGCTTTTTTTCTGTCTAACTCCATGGTAAGGTAGAGCAGGACGCTGTAAGGAATCAGGAGGACAGGAAATGAAAAGAAGTCATACTACGGGTCTTGCTCTCGTCGCAGCAATATCAGCAGCCCTATTAAGTGGATGTGAAGCACCATCGCTCAGCAACTTGCTGTCAGGAGAAAAGGCACAGTCTTCTACAGCACCGGCTGACTCGACTTCAGGTCAGACAGCCACACCTGAGCAACAGGAGGCAAGCGCAGTAAAAAATAAAAAGTCTTCCTTGGAGGAAACCATACAAATGGTGGACGGTATGCCTACGGTGACCAATCCTACGGAAATGACTGTCGTCGTGAATAAACAGCGAGCGTTGCCAGCTGATTATATTCCTTCTGATCTCGTTGAGCCGAATGTACCGTTCCCATTCGATGAGAAAGTGGAGAAGCGGATGATGCGCGCGGAAGCCGCGGGTGCACTCGAAAAATTATTCGAGCAGGCGAAAGAGCAAGGCATCGAGCTCTATGCAGTGTCGGGCTATCGTTCGTACCGTACGCAAAAATCATTGTTTGATACGTACGTGAAAACGCAGGGAGCTGAGCACGCGGCAGCGTACAGTGCGGTTCCAGGAAAGAGTGAACACCAAACAGGTCTCGCCATGGATGTTTCTGGAGTCGACGCACAGACTCGATTGGAAGAATCGTTCGCGGATACCCCAGAAGGTCAATGGCTCGCAGCTAACTGTGCACCATTCGGATTTATTATCCGCTATGTGAAAGGGAAAGAAGACATTACAGGGTATGCTTATGAACCGTGGCACCTGCGTTACGTAGGAAAAGAAATCGCGGAGGAAATCATGAGCAAAGGTATTACTCTGGAAGATTACTTTAAAGAATCTGGATCTGCTCAAAAGCAATAGAGAATACGACAAAAGCCGCTCACGAAGAGCGGCTTTTTTGCTTGAGGAGAAACGTTTCTATTAATGGGGAAGGCGGATGTCAGCGAGTGGCCAGTAAACCGCTTCGGCACGTCCTACCACATGATCCAGCTTCACGGGACCGATTACCCGACTGTCCATACTGTTGTTGCGGTTGTCTCCCATGACGAACACGCTGCCTTCCGGGATAGTGATCGGACCAAAGTCTTCCGTCAGGGTAACACCGGCAGCAGAAGCTTTCAACTTGTTATTCGTCAAATATTCTTCACTGAGCGGTTTGCCATTGACGTACAGTTGATCATCTTTTGCCTCTACCGTATCACCGGCTTTGGCAACGACACGTTTGATCCAGTTATCGCCGCTCGCATCTGGGTGGATGATTACGATATCACCAGGCTGCGGGTCTTTCAAGTAATAGATGGCTTTGTTTACGATGACGCGTTCGCGATCATGTAATGTGCTTTCCATAGAACGACCCTGAACCACGTATGGCGCCATCACAAATACGTAGATAAAGACGGTCAATCCGCCAATCAGTAAGAACGATTTCAACCAATCAAACAATTCTACTTTCCATTTTGTCGCACTATTCGTTTGTTCCATAGATCTGATCTCCTATGTAAGTGGTTTTCGGGTAGATGTCTGCCCTGTGTTAAAACCTGCCTTTTCATTATACATGCTTTACGTTTGAATACGGAAGAAGATTCAAGGAAAAGGTTGCCAGAGATACAAAAGTCATAAGTCACGATTTTGCCATTTTCGGGTATTGTCAGTTTTTCCTGTTTGAGGTAAGATAATGTTGAAATTAAGTTTTATAGTAAAAATATTAACTCGTAAACACATTGTCACAGTTCACACCTATTTATTTTCAGAAAAGATTTTTTGAAGAGTATCCCTTGCTCTTCATGTACTTACACTATATAGTTTTATAGTAAAAGTATCGTTAAAAATTTCTGAAAATAGGTGATGATGTGAGCGAAATGTCCCGCGCCAGTAAAATCGAAGAATTGGATCGAGTATTTGTCGAGATGGCTCGCTATTTTATCAGCCAGTGGCTGGAAGAAGAAGAGCAGATCAGCCCAAAGCAATTTATATTGCTACGGGTGCTTCATCAACGGGGACGAAGTACCGTATCTGAACTGGCGAATATACTAAAGCAGTCCAATAGCGCTACAACGATTGCGCTCAATAGACTAGTAAAAGCTGGTTTTATTGATCGGATCCGAGACGAACAGGACCGGCGTGTGGTATGGGTTACTCTATCTGAAAAGGCAGTTCCATTGATCGAGAGCCTTTTGTCACGTCGGCGTGAGCTACTAGGTAAGCTGTTGGAAAACCTGAGCGACGAAGAACTTATACAGTTTACGCATTTTCTGGTGAAAATGAAGCAGTGTTTGTAGCAAGCCGTCAGGTTAGCGGGTGGGGGACATTTCTGAGGACAGTGTGTACGACCAATGGGGAGTGTACACAAGATGAGAAAAAGCAGCACACTGATGATGGGAAGCATGATTCTGGGAGCAGCATTGTTTGCACAAGCGGCCTGTGCCGAGGAGTCTACTACAACAGCAGCACCAGTAGCACCAGCAGCTCCGCAAGCGACAACAGCTGGTCAAGCAGGCTGGGTAAACATGCCTGTAGAGGGTCAGCACGTTCTTCCTGAGAAAGAACAACAAGCATCCACTTCTGCTGGCTGGGTAAATATGCCTGCAGAGGATCAATACGTAATCGTAAATGGCGTTCAAGCGACGAATGCAAACGCTGGTAGTGGCTGGGTATCAGCTCCGATTGAGGATCAATTTGTAATCCAAAATCAACAAACTCCAGTAAATGCGCCTTCGACTGGTTGGGTAACTGCTCCGGTTGAAAATCAATTCATCGTTGTAAATCCGAACGCTGCATCGACTGTTCCTGCTGCAAGCGGTTGGGTAACAGGTCCAGTAGAAGACAAGAGCATCATTATCAATGGAGAGGCTTTCCAAAACACAGGTAGCGGCAGCGGCTGGTCTTTGACTGCACCTGAGTCTGACAACGATAAATAAGGTTGATAGCATACAGACGCTTTGCCCATTTATGGGCAAGGCGTTTTTGCGCATTTGCTTTCCGTATGTTTCTGATGGGTAAACAGGGAGTATTCGGTAAAAACTATAGCGGAATCATCCGGAAAGGAGGAGGGCGAATGGAGCAACAACAGAATGGAAGAGAAGAATCGTCCCAGCAGGATAGAGCAACAAAAGCAGCTGAGATGGGAGGGGCCTCTGAGACGGCAGGGATGGCCACTACGCAAGAACAAGTCAGCGATATGTACAAGATGGGTACGATTGAGGACAGGGATAGTACGAGGTAGCATGAAGGTGGAGGCCAGCCAGTGGAAGACAGGCTGGTTCTTCCCTATTTCATTTGATAAAATAAATTTTATTGACTTATCGTGATTTATCGTTAAAAATACAAGAGGAATCAGAAAATTGGGAAAGGGTGTGTGATTCATGAGAGACCCACGTCTTGAGCAATTGGCTTATAATCTCGTAAACTATTCGGTTCGAGTGCAGCCAGGTGAAAACATTCTGATTAATGCCAAAGGAGAAACACCAGATCTGGTAGCAGCGCTGGTGCGTGAGATCTACAAGGCAAAAGGTAACCCTTACGTTCAGTTGATCAATCCAGCCGTGAGCCGTGAATTGGCGATGCATTGCAACGAAGAGCAGCTGGCTGTCATGGCTGAGCATGAAGTGAAGTTGATGGAGAAGATGGACGGTTACATAGGTATTCGTGCAGGAAGCAACATCAACGAGATGGCAGATGTGCCAGGTGACAAGCTGGGCTTGTACTCTCGCATGTACGAATTGCCTGTCATGAACGTTCGTGTGCCGCACACAAAATGGGTCGTCCTGCGCTATCCGAATGCTTCGATGGCACAGCTCGCGAATATGTCGACGGCAGCCTTTGAAGACTTTTACTTCCAAGTGTGCAATCTGGATTACGCAAAAATGGACAAAGCGATGGATAGCCTGGTCGACCTGATGAATCGCACGGATCAAGTGCGTCTGGTAGGTCCAGATACCGATCTGACCTTCTCCATCAAAGATATCCCTGCTGTCAAATGTGCAGGATTGCGCAATATTCCGGATGGAGAGGTGTACACCGCTCCTGTGAAGGATTCTGTCAATGGTACCATTACACACAATGCTCCGACACCGTATCATGGATTTGTGTTTGAAAATGTCCAACTGACCTTTGAAAACGGGAAGATTGTGAAAGCGACAGCAAATGATACCGAACGAATCAATGAGATTCTCGATACCGATGAAGGAGCACGCTACATCGGTGAATTTGCAATCGGGGTAAACCCATTCATCCGCAATCCAATGAAAGATATCCTGTTTGATGAAAAAATCGATGGAAGCTTTCATTTCACCCCAGGTCAATGTTATGACGAAGCGTACAATGGCAACAAATCTTCTGTTCACTGGGACATGGTATCTATCCAACGTCCAGAGTGGGGCGGAGGAGAGATCTGGTTTGATGGCGTGTTGATTCGTAAAGACGGTATCTTCGTCATTCCTGAGCTGGAATGCCTCAACCCAGAGAACTTGAAAGCGTAGAATTGCTCATCTACTGGGTATATTGTCTCAGACGCTCTTGAGCAAGCTCTACATCCATATCAACTTGAAACAGCATATGGAGGTTGCTAGATCTCAAGACGCTTCTTCGGGCAGCATGGTACAAGACTGGTTTGCTTTGTTTGACGATGGTCATGATTTCTACAGATGGGGGTACGACTTGTTTGATTCGTAATACTCCCTGCAAGTAGCGGAGAAACTTTTGGATGGTTTCCTGATCGTCCCGGTTTGGGATGGTATCAATCAAGTCAAAAAATTCTCGAACGATCATTCGTTTTGTCTCCAGAGGTTCAAATACGCTGGTTCGTTGCACGAGTGTCACCTCACGAGTAAGATAGAGTACTCTATCTTCTACCTCCAGATGAACAAACGTAAACCTATAAATGTGCAAAAAGTCTCCGTCGTCTTCAAGATGACCGGGACTTTTTTGCTATATTTCTATTCTTTTGTTTGATAAACCGCTTTCTCTTCCATCGGGATCCGGATGCGCAGAAGCAGCCATCCATTCAGAAGCGTAAAAGAGAAAGCGGTAAGAGACGCACCAAACGTCATTGGCAATGCAAAAAGCTCAATTGCCACAACCAAGTAGTTGGGGTGCCGGATAAAGCGGTACGGACCACGAATCATGGGAGGAGAGTCAGGCAGGATCAAGATGCGGGTATTCCAGCGGACCCCGAGACTACGGATGCACCAGTACCGCAGGATCTGAGCAACGAGAAAGAAACCAAAGGAGAGCAACCACCAGGGAGGAAGTGAAAATGGGGGGGACATCGTCACTTCAAGAATCAAACTGGCAAAAAAGAGAGTGTGGAGAGCCACGATGTAAAGGTAGTGCTCTGCTCCGATCTCGTGACCGCCCATAGAGCGAATGATTCTTGCGTTTCTGGCAGCTAGAAATAGCTCACCGACTCGTTGCAGCAGTAGTATCCCGAGCACGATCCAGAAAAAGATCATAAGGGTCACCTCGCTTCCAGCAGTAGCATTTCCGAGCTGAATCCGGGCCCGAGCGCCGCGAGCAGTCCTAAATCGCCATGCTCCCAGTTCTGTTCCATGCTTTTTTCCAGGACGAAGAGGACAGTCGGAGAAGACATGTTGCCAAAGTTGTTGAGTACTTCTGCTGATAGACGTGTGGCGTCTGCAGGTATGCCCAAAGAACGTTGATAGGCGGTCAGCACCTTGGCTCCACCGGGATGGAAAATAAAGTGGCGCAAACGATCCACAGAGGTGCCATGCGGGGAAAGAAAGCTATCGACATTCTCCTTCATCGTTTGGTGGATGATACTGGGGATATCGCGGGAAAAGATGACCTTCAAGCCTGGCTCGGTGAGTTCCCAACCCATGACGTCCAATGTGTCTGGCCAGGTTGTTGTACGGGCTCCGCAGAAACGGAGTCGGGGAGCGCGTGAGTCGGGTAAGTGAACCGCATCACCTTCGATGAGGGCAGCAGCGGCCCCATCTCCGAACAGGCAGGTAGCTACCAGATTGCTTTTGGACATATCTTGACGATTGCTCCACCCGCGCATCCTAGCCCCCACAGGGGCACTCTGGTGACGTCTGAGCGCAGTCCTAATCGGTTGACCAATCGTGAATCCAGGCTCGGAGTAGCGATGCCAGTACTGGATACAAACATCAGACAGTCAATGGAGTCAGCCGAGAGGTTTGCTTTTTCGTGACATTTCCGAGCAGCGAGGAATGCAAGGGCTTCTGCATTTTCTACATATAACTTATTTTTTTCTGCAAAGTGCCGCTCATTTTCATACCAGTCTATCGGCATGCAAAGGTGACGCTTTTGGATTTGACTGTTTCCGAATACACCTAGGAGCCGATCGATATCAGGGTAAGCATCTTGAAAAAAACGTCTCGCCAATTTCATCGAATCCTCTTGGGTAATCTCGTAGGGAGGAACTGCAGTAGCGACAGCTTCAATACGGGGCATCCAGTCTATCACTCCCGTCTTTAAGTAGGTACCTATCAGTTTTCCCTTTCCATATCGTTCCAATTCGTATTGGATAGAAATTAAAAACTTCTGCGATGGTTATGGACAAGACGATCAAAAAGCCTGATGCGCGAAACAAGCGACATCAGGCTTTTTGTGTGCAATCACTCGACTATACGGAAGGGGAAACTGCCTGCTGTTCCGTCGAGGCAGGAGGCTGTTCTTGGCGGAGCATCGCTTTTTTGACAAAACGGTACTGAAAAAGTCCACCGAAGATCAGTAACAAGCCTAATACAGAGAACCAATAAGCGCCTCCTATGCCACGAAACGCGACTGCCCCAACGGAAGGCCCGATTGTTCCGGTAATGCCCCAGTTGGCGCCGAAAACAGCGAAATAACGTCCGCGATACTCTTCGGGAGCCATGACTGAGATTGCTTTCTGGATCTGAGGGCCATACAGCATTTCTCCAATCGTAAAGATGGTTTCCGCGATAATGAGAACCAGCAAGCCTGGTGCCCACCCATAACCGAAACCTACACAGGCGAGGAACAGATACGCGGTCAAGATGACACGGTGAGCAGGAAAACGCTCGGCGAATTTGGCGATGGCGATTTGGCAACAGACGACGAGAATCCCGTTAATGGTCAACAAGGTAGCGAAGATCGTGAGGAAGTCATCGTATTTGGTGCGCAGGTGCTGAGGCAGGATGATTTCTACCTGGGAGTACAACAAGGAAACAGGTATGGCAGCCAGTGTCATCCAGAACAAGGTTTTGTGTTCGGTAAGCTTGATCCGAGCTACAGGGTTCCCGCCATCCTTGCTCTTCGCATGATTCCGCTTTTCCAGTGGCAATGTCTCAGGCACCTGCCAAATGATGAGCAAGCAGTAAATAAAGAGAGCGAGCGAACAGATTCCAAAAGCAATTCCTGGATTGATCTTGTAAAGCGCTACTCCGATCAAAGGGCCAGCTGCGGCTCCCAGGTTCAGGGCGGTATGGAGCAAGGCAAATACTTCGCTTCTTTTATCCTCAGGCACGATGTCTGTCACCTGAGCGCTGGCTGCCGGCCAGAACAGGGACGCACCCACTCCATTGAGAATGGTAAGAAAAGCAAAAGCGTAGAGGGATTCTGCCCAAATGTAGCCCGCCATCGAAATGGACTCGATCAAGAGTGCGGCAACCATCAGCGGCTTTCGGCCATATCGATCGGATAAGCTCCCAGCAAAATAACCGGAGATGATACTTGTTAGCGGTTGCAAGCTTGTCACCATCGCGGCTAGCAAAAGATTGCCGTCCATCCTGTCATACAGATAAAAGGCGAGGAATGGTCGGAGCATGAAACCAGCGAACGTGGTAAGGATAGTCCCGATGACGCGAATCCAGATGGCCCTGTCATACCGGGAGATGAGGTGTTTCAGCCAAACCATTCAGATAATCCTCCTTATCGATAAAGGATATTTTTGTAAGTATAATGGAGCGCCATAAGAAAAGAAAGAGGGTTGGGATAAATGTGAATAATGAGATTTTTTTATGAAGGAAGAACAAATTCGCATGTAAGATATGAAAAAATGGGTCTTTGAGTCTGTGAATTTGTCTTGAACTCGAGAAAAAACATAGGTAAAATATTCCTATAATCACGAATTAAGTCCTAATTTTCATTTAATAGATATGGGTCTTATGTATCACGAAGGGTGCGGTGTTGTTTGCATGGACCGGAGGGGGATTTCTTTGGATTCACGCTGGATCGGCTTGGGAGCATCCTGTCTAATGATTGGAATATGGCTGGTGGCATTTGGGCTGCCCGCAGAGAAAAACGATGCAGGGCGGATTTTCTGGGCTGCCGCAGTTCAGTTAGCAGTTGGCTATTACGTTGGCAAATACGTCCATTCATTACAGCAAATGGCCTACCATGATTCGCTAACAGGGGTTCTAGTCAATCGTCGCTTTGTTAGAAGATTGAATCACGAAGTAGAAATGGCACGTAGATCTAAATACCCAGTGACTTTATTGTTTATTGATTTGGATAATTTCAAAAAATACAACGATCAGTATGGTCACTTGGAAGGGGACAGGATCTTGTGTCATTTTGCGACGGTCTTGCAAGCCTGCGTGCGTAGGCAAGACGCAGTCGGAAGATGGGGGGGTGAAGAATTTGTCGTACTTCTTCCTCACACTGATACGAAAAAGGGGCTCGCAATCGGGGAGCGCATTCAAAATCAAGTCCGTAAAGAGCTTGCCGGCGTTACAGTCAGTATAGGTGTGGCATCGTTTCCTCTGCATGCTGCTGATGCTATGCAACTGACTGAAAAAGCCGATACATTAATGTACGAAGCCAAGAAAAAGAAAGATTGTATGCTGGCTGCAACGAATTAAACCAGGGAGTATATGGCTAAACTAACACTCGTACCGTATCGGCGACGAGTGTTTTTTTGGGTAAATGTAAAGATGATTTACAAAAACTTAATAATACTTTAAAGAAAAATACACACACTTTCCCTTGTTTTTAAATTTACGTTAACAATAATGTTCGATATAATCGTCTAGGTGTGATTTTTCCAAAGGAGTGACTAGGGAACGTATGTTGAAATCAAACAAGTATATCTTCTTCGATCTGTTCGAACAGCAAATTGCCACTGTCCACAAAGGAACTCATCTCTTCTATGAGATGATAGGCAACTATCAAGATCTAGAGGCGAAAGTCAAGGCAATCAAAGCTGTAGAAAAAGAAGGGGATGAAATCGTTCGTCGCATCATGAACGAGTTGAACTCCACTTTTATCACTCCGCTTGAGCGCGAAGATATTCATCAGTTGGCTCATACGATGGACTCGATGATCGATTACATCGATGGTGTGGCAGATCGTATGTATCTCTATCAGGTTAAACAGCCTGATCCACGCGTCCTCGCACAGGCCAACATTCTCGTAAAATGCTCAGCGAAACTGATCGAACTGATCCGTACCCTTCGCAAGCTGGACCATCAAGTCGTTACGAAAATCGCACGTGAAATCAAGGATTTAGAACATGAATCCGATTCCAACTACCGCAAAATGGTTTCCGATCTCCTAAACGCGCCTGATGCGAATCCGATCGAGGCCATCAAGCTGAAAGAGATTTACGACAAGCTTGAAGACTGTGCGGACTTTGCAGAAGACGTTTCCAACCTGGTAGAAGGGATCGTGCTAAAGAATGCCTGATCTTTCGCCAGAGGTGATTATTCTCGTACTCGTCGTCATCATGGCGCTTAGCTTTGACTTTATCAACGGCTTTCACGACACAGCCAACGCGATTGCTACATCCGTATCCACAAGAGCGCTGAGTCCTCGTACTGCCATCATTATTGCTTCTGTATTCAACCTGGTGGGTGCCCTCACTTACACAGGAGTCGCAAAGACGATTGGTGGAAAAATTACCGATCCATTCAAGTTGGAAAACGGATTAGTCGTTGTTCTTGCAGCACTTACCGCCGCCATTCTGTGGAATCTGATCACGTGGTGGTTTGGGATTCCGAGCTCGTCTTCTCATGCAATTATCGGCGGAGTAGCCGGTGCTGCGGTAGGTGCTGCAGGATTAGGCGCGATCAATATGGAAGGCTTCCTCGATATTGTAAAAGCGCTGATTATTTCACCTATCGTTGCTTTTGTCATTGGTTTTATCGTCATCAAGATCGTTTCAAAGCTCGTAGCGAATACCGCATATCATCGTACGAATCGTAGCTTCCGTGTCCTGCAAGTTCTGTCGGCTTCCTGGCAGTCCTTCAGCCATGGTGCAAACGATGCTCAGAAAACGATGGGGGTTATCACTCTCGCTCTGCTTTCTGGAGGGTTTTTACATCAAGCTCCAGGGGAGTTCACGATCCCGCTTTGGGTAAAACTGTCTGCGGCCATTGCGATGGCCTTGGGTACATCCGTAGGGGGATGGCGCATCATTAAGACGATGGGTGGCAAGATTATGAAAATCAAGCCAATCAGCGGTTTCTCGGCTGACCTGTCTTCTGCCTTGATCATTACCATCTTTACAGCACTCAAGCTACCTGTTAGTACCACACACGTCATTACTTCCTCAATCTTGGGGGTAGGAGCATCCACAAAGCTGAACGCGGTCAAATGGGGATTGGCTGGACGCATTTTGGTAACTTGGGTCATTACCCTTCCCGTTACTGCTCTGCTCGCAGCAGCCTGTTATGTCGTATTTGATGTGTTTCTGTAAGAACGGCTCAGGACAGGTTTTGGTTCCATAAAAAAGACACCTGACATCGGACAAGCGCCGGTGGAAGGTGTCTTTTTTTACTGAAAAGCTGCTTCACGCTGAACCCGTCAATCGTTCCCACAGACCAGGTTTTGGTTTGATTTGTACGAGTCGAATAGATGATAAAGGGATATAATCCAACGAACCATCTGCTTCTTCCAGCAAAATCCCGGTTGGACTGTAGTCGTACAGCTTGCCTTCCACATGTGGAGCTAACCCAGGACCAATCATATCCGGGGCAAAGTGGATGCGAACCGTGCGATCCAGAAATTCCTCTAAAATTTCCTCATCCATCGTACATTCTCCTTTTTCGTTTTCCTTCTCTTCTTTCTCATGATATCCAGCTTTGTGACAATTCAGACAAGCAGCGCAAAAAAAGCACCCTTCATTAGAAAGGGCACTTTCCTTGATGCAATATGCTATTCCATGGAATTGTGGGACTGACCTGATTGCTTGCTTCTACGGGCAAAGATGAGCATCAGGATGAGACCGATGGCGATAAGGCTCAGACTGACCAACTGAGCAACACGCAAGGTGTCGGCGATAAGCAGGCTGTCCGTACGCATTCCTTCAATGAAGAAGCGACCGATGGAGTAGAGGATCATGTAGCTGAACAAGATTTGTCCATCGAATTTCTTGAAACGGTACAGCATGAGCAACAGGATCGCGAAAACCACGAGGTTCCACAACGATTCATACAAAAAGGTGGGGTGATAGTACTGGCCACCAATGTACATCTGGTCACGGATAAAGGCAGGAAACTTCGCCATGAACTCTGCGGTGGCAGGTCCACCATGTGCTTCCTGGTTAATAAAGTTCCCCCAGCGGCCGATGGCTTGACCCAAAATGACACTCGGCATCATCACATCAGCCAGTTTCAAGAACGGCAGGTTGTGCTTGCGAATATACCAAGAGCCAGCCAAGACTCCGCCGATCAGACCTCCGTGAATGGCGAGACCGCCTTTCCAGACGGCAAAAATGTCCACTAGGTTGTTCTTATATTGATCCCATTCAAAGATCACATAGTAGAGGCGGGCACAAATAATGGCGGCCGGTATGATCAATACGACCATGTTCAGGACGTGATCAGCATCAATTCCTGAACGTTTGGAATTGTACCGGGCGAGATAAGTGCCTAGGAAAAATGCAAGTCCCATAATAATGCCGTACCAGTGAATCTTTAAGGGCCCGAGTGCAATTGCTATCGGATCAATCATGAATGTTCCTCCTTGCCTCTAAACGTCTCTGCACAGTATAGCATAAACCGAAGCAAGGATTCAAAAGGCGCAATTACTTCCGTTGCAAAAACGAGAGAATGGCATCCAGTGAAGCCCGGTGGGAAGGGGAACTTACTGCGGCGAACAGATCTCCCTGTGCTTGTAATCGATCAGGCACGTTATGCACGGTAAAATGAGTCGGAAGAATATGCGGGACCTCGTTCCACGACAACGGGGTCGAAACAGTAGCGTGCTCTCTGGCGCGTGTAGAATAGGGTGCAGGCAACGTTTTGCCTCGCCAATGCTGCAAATAGTCGATGTACAATTTCGTTCCCCGATTTTTTATCATCCTCTCAATCGTGACCAATTTCGGATGTTTATTCACCAGATAGGATGCGACAAACTGTCCCACTTCCCGCGTTTGTTCAAACGAGTAACGAAGCTCGATTGGAACGTATATTTGCAACCCGCTCGCTCCCGACGTTTTCACTGTGGATGGCAAGTGGAGTTCATCCAGCAATTCTTTTAAGAGCATGGCCGTTTCGATGACGACCGAGAAATCATCTGTAGACGGATCTAAGTCAAATACGAGCTCAGTAGGAATCTCATCTTGTGCTCGATGAAAAGAAACGTGCCATTCTAAAGCAGCTTGATTGGCCATCCAGATGAGAGTTGCTGAATCATTGCACAGCACGTAACGGGTATTCTCCCAGGGACTTGTTTGAATCCAGGATGGGGAGTACTCGGGAGCGTTCTTTTGGTAGAAATGTTTGTCATGGATCCCATGTGGATAGCGAATGACCGTCAACAGCCTGTCCTTCGCATAGGCGAGAAAAGGAGTGGAGACAAGCAACAAATATCGAATGTAGTCAAGCTTGGTCACATTTGCTTCCGGCCATAGCGGTTTGTACGGATTGGTAATGGTCATCGTATGGCCATCAAGGGAAAGCTCGTATTCTTTGGTTGCTGCAGGCAATCGGACACCTTCTTCCCAGACGTATACTTTGCCCCTACTTTCTCCTTCTGTCTGTTCCTTATGCGAGGAAATGGCTCCCTGCATAGGATGGGAGAATGTTATCCATAATACGGATATCTTACCAGTGGTTGGTGAAGAGATGAAGTTTCCCAAAAAAGAAAGAGACAAGAAACAAGAACTCATTGACACGATCGATGCCTGCAGCTTGACAGAGCTGGAAGGCGTTCCGCTATTTGAAGAGCTGGAAGATAACGTTGACTTCTTGAAGCACCTGTTCTCCGATTGTTCCGATTTCGTCATTCGGGAGTTCAAGCAAAAAAACAGTGTGCATGCAGTTGCCATTTTTGTGGATGGCTTGATTGACACGAAAGAAGTGAATCAGGCACTGAAATCGTTAATGGTGCTGGAGGATGGCGATGACGATATCCATGTGGTAGAAGAAGCGCTCTTGCCCGTTTCACAGATATCCAGGGTCGACGATTATAAAAAGCTGCTGCAAGCTGTGCTTGGCGGGGATACGGGAATCCTGATTGAAGGTAACACGGAGGCACTCACTCTGGGGATCCGCGGTGCTGAAAAGCGATCCGTCAATGAACCTGAGGGAGAGGCGGTCGTCCGTGGACCACGGGAAGGATTTATTGAAAACATCCGCACGAACACTTCGATGCTGCGGAGAAAGCTGAAGACGCCGCGGTTGAAAATGAAATCGCTGGTAGTGGGGCGCGAATCAAACACAAATATCGTAGTAGCGTTTCTGGAGGGAATAACCGATCCGCAAATCGTGGACGAAGTCTCTCAGCGAATTGGGAAGATCGATATCGATGCAGTACTGGAAAGCGGGTATATTGAAGAGCTGATTCAAGATAGCACGTATTCGCCTTTTCCACAGGTTAATTATTCGGAACGTCCCGATACGGTAGCTGGGGCCCTTTTAGAAGGGCGGGTGGCTATTTTTGTGGATGGAACGCCCATGGTGCTGCTTGTGCCGGCGACGTTTTGGATGATGCTGCAAGCAAACGAGGACTATTATGAGCGGTTTCAGATGTCGACTCTCGTTCGCTGGCTACGCTATTTGTTCTTATTTATATCCCTCCTTACACCGGGAATCTACGTGGCGATTACCACCTTTCATCAACAGATGCTTCCGACGACATTGCTACTCAGTATCGCAGCAGCTCGCGAAGCTATTCCATTCCCGGCCATCGTCGAGGCTCTTCTCATGGAAGTGGCCTTTGAGGCGTTGCGCGAAGCAGGGATTCGGCTTCCCAAGACGGTAGGTCAAGCAGTCAGCATTCTGGGTGCTCTCGTAGTGGGACAGGCAGCTGTTCAAGCGGGGATCGTCTCTGCTCCTATGGTCATCGTGGTGTCCATTACAGGGATCGCCTCCTTTACTGTCCCTCATTTCAATGTTGCGATATCCCTGCGTATGCTCCGTTTTCCCATTATGATTGCCGCCTCAATCCTGGGTATCTATGGAATATTGGTTGTGCTGCTCATCATCGTGGGGCATATGGCTAATCTGCGATCGTTCGGTGTTCCCTACCTCTCTCCCATCGCTCCTATGTCAGTCGGCGATCTAAAGGATGTCTTCCTCCGTTCTCCTTGGCCGGAGCTTCAAAAACGCCCAAGCTTCATGGGGGTTCAAAATGCGCGAAGGATGGACGCTGGCTTCGTCACTGCTATTAATCAAGACAAAGGGCAGGAGGGGATCAAAGGAAACAGTCATTCGAACGAGGAGGGGAAATCGTGAAGCGTACGGCATTGGTTCTCACGATCGTACTCTGTGTGCTGACTGTCAGCGGTTGTTGGGATCGCCGAGAAGTCAATGACATTGCGATCGTGATAGCGATGGCGATTGATAAAGAACCGAATGGCATGATCCGCTTATCCGTTCAGGTTCCCCTGGTTAGTAATTTGGGCGGTCCATCCGGTGGGGGCGGTGGGACGAGCGGGAATAAAAGTTACTATGTGGATTCCGCAGTAGGAAAAACCATGCGCGATGCTCATAACAAAATCCAGTCCAGGATGTCTAGGCACCTCTATTACGCACACCATCGAATTATCGTGATCGGAGAGCAGTTGGCGAGAGATGGATTTCGTGAATCACTAGATATCATTTCGCGTTTTCCTGAAAATCGCCTGACAGCCTATATCGTCATGACAAAAGGAAGGGCAATCAGTTTGCTGGAGGCGCAGCCGCAATTTGAACGTTTCTCGGGGGAAGCGATGCGGGAGCTCGTAAAAGCGGTTACCATTCCCGTTACGATCAAGGACATTTCACAAATGCTGAACACGCCGGGTGTGGACCCTTTTTTGCCGATCTTTGAAGACGTCGATTCCGAGCCAAAAGGAAAGACAAAGGAGATTCAATCCACTGGTGTCGGTGCTTTCCGAGGAGAAAAGCTCGTCGCGACCTATTCGGCTGAGGAAGCAAAAAGCCTTCATTGGTTTCAACGTACGTTTGATCCATTTAGCATGACATTGGATATGGGAAGGGGTCAGCGGTTTAGCGTCTATTTCCAGAAAGGGAAAGCGGATATCAATCCTGTTATTCGGAATGGGCACATTCATTTTGACATTCGGGTGTACACCACTGTGGGGATCGTTGAAAATATGAGTGACTACGATCTGGAAGAAAGAAAAATGAATACCATGCTCGAAAATAACTTGGCGAAAGAGATCACAAACGGGATCATGACGATACTGGAAAGAACCAAAAAGACACGATCGGATACCATTGGGCTCGGGATTGTACTGGCAAGGAATTATCCGGACATATGGAAATCAAGGTACCGGGAAGTATGGCACGATGAATTGCCGCGGATCACCTACACGATCAAGAGCAAGGTACAGATCTCGAACGTAGGACAAACGACAACGAACATTACAAAGGAAGATCCGTGATGAATCGACTGTTTTTGTTTTTTTATTGCATCATTCTGATCGTAAATGTGATCTCCTTTCTGAGGAGAAGAAAACTCATGCCGGCCAAGCAGCAGGCCGTCTTATTTACGCTGTACGGTTTCACAATCTTCTTTTATGTGATTCTTCAATTTCAACAAACTCAATTACTTCCCGTTGGTCATTTTCTGAATATCCTATCACCGCGGATTAAAATGTGGGTAGATCAGCTATTGTAGAGGAGGGGCATGCATGATCCACAAGCAAGTGATCAACCACAGGCAAATGGCTTGGCTGGTCGGAACCGTATTGATGACAGGAATGATGATTTCCTTTTTCCGCACGGTGGTTGCTGTGGCGAAGATGGACGCTTGGTTTTCGCAAATGCTGCCGGTCAGCTTTGCTATAATGGTCGCTTTTGTCCTCGCTGAATTGACCAGAGCTTACCCCGGGAAGAACATATTTGAGATTGTCTTCATTATGTTTGGGAAATGGCTAGGTGGATTTGTTAATTTGATCCTGCTTCTCTATATCTGGCTCATCATTTGCCTGGATATAAAAGGTGCCTGTAAGTTCCTTCATGCCACATTGCTGCCGCAAACCCCTATCGAGATTATCTTGATCGTGTTTGTGCTGTTGGTGATGTATTACGGGAAAACAAGCTTGGAGGTAGCGGCGAGGGTCAATGAGATGTATTTTCCCGCTTTTTTTCTGTTGTCGATGGGCATGTACTTTTTATTGAGTAACGAGTACAGCATTGAAAGGCTCGAACCGATCCTCAGCAGCAGCATGAATCAGATCATCATCAGTAACCTTGTGCCACTCGGGATCTACGGGGACATCCTATTATTCGGGGCCTTCCTCCACGCCTCCACACACCCGCGGCTGTTTTTTGCCGCTATGAAGCACGGCATCCTCATCGTAGGATTTACCGCAACGATGCTCTTGCTCATCTTGCTGGGGGTCATGGGATATACGATTGCAAGCCGGCTTAATTTCCCGATGTTCATCTTGGTTCAACAAATCAATGTGACCGATTTCTTGGACCGTGTTGAAATCGTCATGTTCAGCTTGTGGTTCCCGGCATTCACGATCAAGGTCATCGTCGCTTATCTGGCATTTCTTGTAGGGTTAGGCTCTTTTGGAGGTCAGGAGCACTACCCTGTTTACAACTTCCCAACAGGTTGGTTGATGGCCGTCACCTCGTTGCTGATATTTCAGCGGGTATCGGATCTCGATGCGTTCCTGAGCTACAGCCTGCCGGTGATCGCAATGATCGTCCAGATTCCCTTGCTAACGATCATGTACATAAAGGCGCGAATGAATCGGAAAATGGAAACCCAAATGAGCATACCGGATGGAACGAAGCTCTTTCGCTTCTACAGGTTCTCGGTTTGGCTGGGAGCGATCGCCTTTTTAGCGAGTTTTTTAACCATCTTAATTGGAGACTTTTTCATGAATAAGTCAGAACTTGGCGGAATGATCACGGCTATTGCGTTCATCTTCTTCTTTTTTGTCACCCTTTTAGCGAGCTATGCAGAGATGCAAGCATTGAATCACGGGAAACAAAAACTCGGAAAAGGGAAAGCCTCAGGATCGTTCCGGCAGTGAGAGAGGCTCTTGCTCATCATGGATGCAGGGCATAGCTCGAATCAATCATAGTAAGGGATGAATGCAATGGAATTAACCCCCGTGTTCCCTTTTGAACCGATCAGCTCCGAAGTTTTTCCGGAAGGTCCTCAATGGATTGCCCAAGTAAAGTGGGACGGCGTACGCGTACTGACGTATTTTGACGGCCATGAAGCAAGGCTCTACAATCGAAAATTAAACGAACGCACTCTCCATTACCCAGAAATAACGGATATTCGCAGCTACTGTTATGCTGATTCTGTCATTTTGGACGGGGAAGTGATCGCCCTCGGGACAGATGGGAAGCCCTCCTTTTATGAAGTCATGAGAAGAGATGGCCTCAGACGAATGGAAAAGGTGCCTCAAATACAAAAGACTGTCCCTATTACATATATGGTCTTTGACATCCTGTATCTGAATGGGGAATGGGTTACGTCCTCCCCATTGAGAGAACGCCAGGGACTGCTTCGCAAGATCATAGCCCCGAATGCCCATATTCAGTGCGTAGAGGATTTTACTCAGCCAGAGGCGTTGTACAACGTCGTGGAAGCACAGGGGATGGAAGGTATCATCATGAAAGACCTTTCGAGTACATATGTGGTGAATGGAAAAGATCAAAGATGGAGGAAGAAAAAGTATTATCGTGATCTGATTGCAGTGGTGGGGGGAGTTACTTTACGTAATAACATCGTAAACTCCTTATTGCTGGGACTTTTTGATCAGGAAGGGCGTTTTTGGTATATCGGACATGCAGGGACAGGTCGATTGACTCAAGCAGATTGGCGGAACCTGACGGAACGGATAAAACCAATCGTCACAGAGCATATGCCCTTTTCAAATTTGCCCCCGCGAACGTCGGATACTTGGTGGTTGAAGCCTGAGCTTACGGCCAAAATTGTATTTGCGGAGTGGAAAGAAGGGCATTCTTTACGACAGCCGAGTATCCAAGGATTTGTGGACATTCCTGCACAGCAATGTACGTTCGAACCACATGATAAACGGGAATAAAAAAGCCCAATGCGAGTCTTGCGTTGGGCAGTCCCTATATTACGACATTGCCATAACGGGAATCTTTGTAGTCTTGGATGATCGGTGTGTCTACTGCACCTGTGGCAACCGCAAGAGAGATGAGAAGAATTGGAATTATACGAAACTTTTTATTTGATTAAGTATTGTTATTCAGGTTATACTTTATCTAGTCGTTTACTTAGATAATTCACATGAGTGAGCAATCGTCACGCATTAGAAACATGGGCTATATCTGGTTGAGTAACTTCCGCTTTAGTGGTACGTCCACCACACCTTCGAGCCGGAATGTATTCTCTGATATAGCCCTTCATTTTTATTTCACTTTCATTAATACATTTTTAATTGATCTACAATTATTTTGATGATTATAATTGCCTTAGTAATTATTTAATAGACATGATTTCGATCACGTCTAGGGAAAGAAGGAATAGTCTTGCCGTTTCTTCGATTTAAAGGGTTTGAAAAAGAATGGTTGCGAAAAGCTTCTCCCGTGATCATTGATGAATTTGCTCGTATAGCAGAAGTAGCAAAGGAAAAAGTAAAAATCGAACTGCTGCTTGTCGAACAAATCACAAACAGTCCGCTCTCCGTAGAGATTCTGATGTTTGAGCGCGAACAAGAAAAGCACGATGCGATCGCCCATATGATTCATGAGATTCTTAAACCACATGGCTTTGAGAATACCCATATCTTCTTTATCTTGCTTTCCCCTTCTCTCTATTATAAAGAGGGAATGCCATTGCAGACGAAATCCGTGCGCTAAGTGGAAAAAAGGTCGAGCTCCTATCATCGGGAGCTGACCTTTTTTGGTTTTTGGACGTTCTCGAGAAGACAGAGTTAGCGAATGGATGGGAAGGATTCCTGTATAGAAACAGGCGATTGATTGCACGGGGATGTGAATATTAGTTCATAAGCACTAGTTTATTTGAGTTATATTGTAGAATTTTGTAGAATTTTATGCAAAATAGGCAGTTCAACTCTGTACAAATGGGGATTTTAGCCTATAAAATGGTATTCAAGATCGAGATATGTATCGCAAGTATGATAAGGAGAAAGAAAACGTAATGATTATTACACATATCGCACCAACACCTCGGTTCATTCCTTGGTTCGTATTCGTGCTGGCAAATTTATTGCTAGGAGGATGTAATTTTGGGGGTGGAAGCGAGGAGGCGTTTGAAAAGAATCGGAATCAAAACACGATTCAAACCATTCCCCGTTATTCTGGTGAAAAGAGCAAAGTCATCCCCTTTGTATACACGGCGAAAAAAGAACTGACCCTAACCTTCAACGGAATGGGAGATCAGGAAACGATGAAACGATTGCTTGATGAATTGGACAAGCATCAGATCAAGGCGACTTTTTTTCTACCTGGTATGAGAGTCGCGGAAGAACCGGACATCGCCAAGGATATTCTCAACAGAGGCCATGAAATCGAGAACAACACCTTAAATCAATTGGATACGAGCAAACTCAGCTACGATCAAATCTACAAGGAGATTCAGCTAAGCAACGAGGTCATCCAGAAGCAGACGGGTGTCACCCCCCGGTATGTTCGCACGAAATCAGGAGATTTTACGGATGACGTTCGCTTAGCAGCGGCTGCTCTCGGAATGAAAGGCGTTGTCGGTTACAACATCAATCCGAAAGATCGAGATATGAAAGATGCAAAGGCGATCGGGGAATATGTTGCGAGATTCATGTCCAGAGGCGGAATCATCTCCATGAACACAGACATCAATCCCGAAGTGATCCCAGCCATCAGCCATATTGCCAAAGCGGCTGAGGATATCGGATACAAGCTCGTTCCACTCGAACAGCTGCTGGCAAACGGCGGAGAAAGAAAGCCACTCGAACAAATTCCAGGCTTTGATGCTGCCAAAATCAATCCCGATGTAAAGAACGCAACATACCGACTTATTTACCAGGTCGAGACGAGCCAACCGAAAATCGCCCTCACCTTCGACGACTGGGGAAGCGATAAGACAGTCACTAAGATCCTAGATATTTTGGAGCAGCACAATGTCAAGGCAACCTTTTTCTTGCGTGCGAAAGGGGTAGAGAACAATCCTAATTTGGCTAGAGCCATGGTTGAGGGTGGGCATGATGTCGCCAATCACAGCTACAGTCATCCCGTCGTAACGACACTCAGCCCCGAACAATTGCAGCAGGATCTGGTCAAAGCCCACCGTGTCATCACAGAAGCAATCCAACAGCAACCCGTCATGCTGTTTCGACCACCTACTGGTGTCGTAAATGATGAGACAGGCAAAGTCATTGCTGCTGTCGGATACAAGGATATCGCCATGTATGACGTCACGACGCTGGACTGGGACTCCAAGCATAGTGCTGACGATATTGTGAACGGCATCATGAAACAGACGAAGAACGGGAGTATCATCCTGCTACATATGCTCGATGACATCCATACCATCGAGGCTTTACCTACCGCAATTGAGAGCTTGAAGCGAAAAGGTTTTACTTTTGTAAAAATGGCGGACTTGGTAAATGAATAGCGGTTTGGCCTATATAACTGTATGGAATTGTCACTAGCCCTTTGCTTTCCGTTGGGAGTAGTATTAAAGACTGTGATCGAGGATGAATCGATACATGAATGACGTGTAAAAAGGGGTAGAAAGATGCAGACAGGTAGAGAAAAAAGAAGCAAAAACTTCTTGATCAAAATGATCCCAGTGGTCATCATGCTTGTCTTGTCAGCAGGCTGTGCTCCTCTTCGTGGAGAGGAACAAATAGTTGGATACAGCGCGCAAAAATCCAAATCTACGCATAAAGTCATCCGTTATACCGGGGAAAAAAGCAAGGCCATTCCATTTGTGTACACAACCAAACGAGAGCTGTCTCTCACCTTTAATGGAATGGCAGACAGTGAGACGATGAAGAAGCTGTTGGATGAATTGGACAAGTATCATCTAAAGGTTACTTTCTTTTTACCCGGGATGAGAGTAGCTGAAGAGCCAAATCTGGCAAAAGAAATCGCCTCCCGCGGACATGAGATCGAGAACAATACGTTGAATCAGCTCGATCTGACCAAGCTCAGTTACGATCAAATCGATTCGGAAATCAAGCTGAGTAAGCAAGTCATTCAAAAGGAAACGGGAATGACTCCGCGATACGTAAGAACGAAAGCAGGTACCTACTCCGATGACATCCGGTTGGCGGCAGCACAAAACGGGCAAGAAGCTGTCATTTCCTACAGCCTGTTTCTACATAACTGGGAAAAGGAAACAGACGCACAAAAAATGCATTATGTAAGAAAATATATCAACCGAGGCGGCGTTATCGCACTAGACACCGAAGAGAGTAAGCAGCTCGTGGAAAATGTTTCTCTCCTCGCAAAAGCTGCTGCAGATGTGGGCTATCAGTTTGTCCCGTTGCATGATCTGATTGCAGGAGGGAAAGAGAGAAAACCTCTTCAAGAAATCGATGGCTATGATGCAGCGAGAATCAACCCGAATGATGGTCAGGCTACTTATCAATACGTCATGAAAGAAGAGACGGAGAAGAAGCAAATTGCGTTGTCCTTTGACGACTGGGGTACGGATTATACGATCACTCGAATATTGGACACATTGGACAAGTATAACGTCAAGGCATCGTTCTTTTTGAGAGCGGATGGTGTGGAAAAGAACCCGAATCTGGCGAGGTCGATCGCCGAAGCAGGACATGACGTGGCGAACCACACGTACTCGCACCCGGTTGTTACGAAAATCACTCCGACACAGCTGCAAGAAGAAATCGTTAAAGCACACCGGATTATCACTGACGCTATCCAGCAAAAGCCCACGATGTACTTCCGGCCACCGACTGGGGTATTTGATGAAAGCACGCTAAAGGCGATCAGTGCAACTGGCTACCATACCATTACGAATTTTGATGTAGATCCATCCGACTATATCAAAAGCAAGACGGCAGACGAGATTGTGAATGCCATTATGGAGCAGACCCGCAGCGGAAGCGTCATTTTATTGCATATGTTGGACGATACGCATACGGTCGAAGCGCTGCCGATCGTGATTGATAAGCTGAGGAGCAGGGGCTACACCTTTGTGAAGATGACGGAAATGTTTGGTCCATAATCGACAGATAGAGAGGAAGAACAACATGAATCTATATGAAGCGATTGTCGATCAGCAAGAAAAAATCGCGGTCGTCGGATTGGGCTATGTGGGATTGCCTGTAGCTGTCGCCTTGTCGAAAAAGGTATCAGTCATCGGCTTTGATGTAAATCGTCAAAAGGTAGAGGACTACCGCAACGGAATTTGTCTGGACGGAAGCATCGAGGAAGAACGCCTGCGAGAGTGCACGATTGACTTTACGGACGATGAGAAGAGATTAAAGGAAGCGCGCTTTTTCATCATTGCAGTTCCGACACCGATCAAAAGCGGCAATGTACCGGATCTGCATTATGTACAGGCTGCGACCCGAACCGTGGCTAAGCATATGACAAAAGGCTCCGTGGTCGTTTTTGAATCGACGGTGTATCCCGGTGTGACCGAGGAAGTGTGCATCCCTATTCTGGAGAAAGAGTCTGGGATGCGATGCGGAACGGATTTCAAGGTAGGATACTCACCGGAGCGAATCAATCCGGGGGATCAGGTACATCGGTTTGAAACGATTATCAAGATCGTATCCGGGATCGATGAAGAAACAGTAGAGACGGTAGCGCGTGTCTACGGTCTGGCAGTGGAAGCGGGAGTCTACCGAGCGGAGAGCATCAAAGTAGCAGAAGCTGCCAAAGTCATTGAAAATGCCCAGCGCGATATCAATATTGCTTTTATGAACGAACTCGCGATGCTGTTTCACCAGATGGGGATCAACACCAAGGCAGTCCTGCAGGCAGCCAGCACGAAATGGAATTTTCTTAGGTTCACGCCCGGTCTGGTAGGGGGCCATTGCATCGGTATTGATCCTTACTACTTGACGTACAAGGCAGAGGACAGCGGATACCGCTCGAAAATCATTCTAGCGGGACGCCACATTAATGATGGAATGGGGAAATACATCGCTGAACAAATCATCAAGTCTGTTGTTCGATTGAAGCTGGACGTCAAGAACGTCAAGATCGGCATTTTGGGCTTGGCGTACAAGGAAAATTGTACGGACATTCGCAACACAAAAGTAACGGACATCATTCACGAATTACACGAATACGGAATGGTTCCTCTTATTGTGGATCCATTGGTCGATTCTCGACAAGCGTACGAAGAATACCGAATCGAGCTCTCCCATCAGGAGGCACTCAAAGATTTGGACGTGATAGTCGTGGCCGTTCCACATGCATCCTTTGCACAAATGAGTGTCGAAGATTTTGAGGTCATGTACGGCACCGATAAGACGAAAATTATGATCGACGTCAAAGGCATTTACGACAAAGCCGATTTCGAGAACAAAGGATACCATTACTGGAGCTTGTAAGTAGGAATGGGGAGAGCGACAGTGATTTTTAAAAAGAAAAAGCAGAAAGTGGAAGAAGTGCTGACTGTTTCTCGAGCAGATCGGCGCCTTCTATCAAACGTACCTGATCCGGAAAAGATTCGTAACCAAGTGGATCGCAGAGGTCAGGCGTCGGATACCAATCAGGCTGACCCTGAATATTTGGACAAGCTTCGGATGCTCAGCTTGAGATACATGGCCAATTTTGATGTGTTGGTCTATCCCCGCAAGCAACAGAGAAAGAATGCGCTGAAGGGACGTGCTGTCGATATTTCTTCCACAGGGATCTTGGTGGAATTTGGCCCAGCGGCGGCAGATCGCTTATTCGTAGGAAAAACAGCCAGCCTTCATTGCGATATCCCACCGGGTACGATGCCGGAAGGATTTGAATCTACGGTAAAAATGGACGGGACGGTAGTCAGGACGTTTCGCGAAGAACATGCTGGTCAAGAGAAGTTAATGGTGGCCATTGAATTCGCCAAACCTCTTACGGAGTACCTCCAAAAAAAGAGATGGGGCTACGCCATTTACACATCGAGCGCGATGCTGCTCGTGGCGGCCATTTTTATCATGCTCATGCGGTCAGAAAGCATCATCTACTTCAAGTACAATATTCTCCTGTATATGTATAGTCTCATTGCTGCCGCCTTTTTGCTGACGCGCTATTTTTTCGGTGCGCTCTATCGGGATGTCCCGATCAATCCAGACTATACACCGGGAGTGTCCATCATTATTCCCTGCTTCAATGAGGAGGAATGGATTCACCGGACGATTCTGAGCTGTGTAAATCAAAACTATCCGATCGACAAACTGGAAGTCATCGTGGTGGATGACCGTTCAACGGACAAATCAGTTGAACAGATCGAGAAAGTCATCCAGATGATTCATAATGAGGCGGAGCGTTTCATGACCAAAGAACGGGTACGGATGTTTGTGCTTCCCGAAAATGGAGGGAAGCGGGTAGCTCTCGTGCAGGGTGTGGAAATGGCTAAGCATGATCTGGTCGTGTTTGTAGACTCTGACAGCTTTCTGGAGCCGACCGCCATCAGACATCTGGTTCAGCCGTTTCAAGATCCCAAGATGGGTGGCGTCGCAGGACGGACGGACGTGGAGAATAAATTTACGAACTCCATCACCAAATTGCAGACGGTTCGTTATTATATCGCTTTTCGTATTATGAAGGCGGCAGAAGCTTGGTTTGACAGTGTCACTTGTTTGTCAGGGCCCTTGTCATGCTACCGAAAAGATATGGTGATGAAACATTCCGAGGCATGGCTCACGCAAAAGTTTCTCGGACAGCCGGCTACATTTGGTGATGACCGAAGCATGACCAACTTCATTTTGAAGACGCATCGGACGTCTTATCAAGACGCGGCTATCTGCTCTACCATTGTGCCGTCAAACATGGGCGTATTCCTGAAGCAGCAAATGCGCTGGAAGCGTTCTTGGCTGCGGGAATCTCTCCGAGCGAGTACATTCATTTGGAAAAAGGAACCGTTTATGGCGCTGTTCTTTTACATTGGACTCATCGTTCCCATTGCTGCACCTGTTATCGTTTTGTACAACCTGGGTTATGTACCTCTCGTCCATCATGTATTCCCCGGCACATTCCTGATGGGGCTGTTCCTGATGGCCTTGCTCATGAGTCTGGCTCACTTGCTGTATCGCAAGAGCAGGCTCTGGGTTTTCGGCTTAGTTTTTTGTGTATTCTATGAGTTCGTTTTGCTGTGGCAGATGCCAGTCGCATGGGTGACCTTCTGGAAATCCACATGGGGCACGAGGGAAACTCCGCAAGATATTGAGGCAAAGAAGAAAAAAGAAGCCCGCAGACAAAAGAACAAAAAGGGGTTCGGATTGCCTTTTTAGGTCACACCATTAGATTTCATGAGTGAGGGTGGCAGATAAGATGAAGGGAAAACGCGATCCCGCCCTGGATTATCAAAGGAAAAATCGCAAAAAAAAGATTCGGACCGTTGGACAATTTGCAATCTTGTTGTTCGTGGGCCTTTTATTGTACCAAGCCGTATTTGATACGAAGAGGTATGTAGACGCAGATCACTCACAATGGCAGAATGAGAAAGGGTTCATCGCTCTTTCCTATTTTGGGGTAGGTCGTTCCGGCACACCCAAGCTGATTGCACAGGAACACCTGGATGAACAACTGCAGGCGCTTCGACAGCAAGGGTATGTGACGATTTCGCAGCAGGAAATTCTCGATTTTTATAAAAAGAAAAAACCTCTTCCAGAAAAGGCTTTGTTTCTGTCCTTTGAGGATGGACGCAACGACTCCCAATTGTTCGCCCAACCGCTCTTGGAAAAGTACAATTACAAGGCAACCGCATTGACGTACGCCAACAAAATGGGCAAAAGCGACAATAAATTTCTACAACCAAAGGACCTGCTACGCATGCAGGAAAATGGCTTCTGGGAAATGGGAACGAATGGCTATCGACTGACGTACATCAATATTTTCGATCGAGATGGGCGTTTTATTGGAGTGAAGGATGAAAATGAATTGCCCTCGAAATATCATGTAGAGTATTACAATCACTATTTGATGGATTTCATCCGTGATAGCAACATGATTCCCGTTGAAGACAGAGCGCAGATGGAAGCCCGCATCTCTCATGACTACAAAGAGATGAATCAGATTTACACCAGCTCATTAGGGTTCGTACCGAACGTCTATATGATCATGCATGCCAATACGCTCTACCAGGGGATGAATCGACTCGTTTCCGATGTAAATGATGCCAACATCCGTCAAATGTTTGCGATGCATTTCAATCGGGAAGGAAATGCGTTCAATTCCAGTGAGGATAGTCTGTATGACCTTTCGAGAGTCCAGCCTGCTCCGTATTGGTACACCAACCATCTGCTGATGAAGATTCAAAAGGATACGCAACAGAAGATGAAATTCGTGCAAGGAGACGAGCAGCAAGCGGACCAGTGGGACCGTTTGAGTGGCGCTGAGGAGTTCAAGGATAATAAAATCGTGCTGACGTCCCCTCCAGGCGAAAGCGGAATGCTCTTCCTGAGAGATGCCGACAAGAGTCAGGATGTGAAGATGTCTGCTAAACTAGAAGGGAATGTGGTCGGCAAGCAATCGATTTACATTCGCTATGATCGTCAAAAAGACTCTTTCGTGCGATTGACCTTGCACGACAATGAATTGAAGCTCGAACAGAAAAAGGCAGGCAGTGCCGTCACCGAGCTATCCACCATCAAATTAAGTGAAGTCCAGTGGCAGCCTGAGGACATAACCTACGACAAGGCGACGGTCTACAGCAAAGCCCAGACAGAGACACGGGCATCGAAAGAAGAGGAAAGCTATCCGATCAACATCCAAAATTCACGTCAGATAGATATCGTTGTCCGAGGGGATCAATTGACTGTGTCGGTGGACAACCAGGTGAAGATCGAGAAACAGGGAATAGATAGAACCATCGACAGGGGCGGTGTGGCACTGGAATCTGAATACAGCAAGCAAAACAAGAAGGATGACATCTATGATGCTGTGTTTGCAGATGTAAACGTGATTGCCTTGGCAAACAATTCCACTGGCCAAGAAAACGTACTCTTCCGCAATTCTTACACGGGCTTTGAAAAAGTAATCAACGTTATCAAAAAAGCGATTTTTGCGACGATAGACTGGGTCATCGAAACGTTCTGATCAGAAGGAAAAGGGGATACGAGGTAGGTGACAATGAAAAAGCAGATGATGCGACATGTGGTAGTCCTGACTGTTTGCCTGACCACCATTTGTGTGTTCCTGACGGGATGCGGGAAAGACGGAAGTGCTCCAGACTCGATGAAGACCGTAGAAGCGGCGGAACAGCCCTTGGAGAAAACAGCATGGGTGGTCGATTGGCAGTGGAAGGCTGGCTCCGAGGATTTACTGGGCATGACGAATGGGTTGACGAGTGTCCAAATGTTTGCTGCGTATTTCGATGAGTCAGATAACCTGTTCTTTACGGAAGCTTTCAAAAAAGGGTTGCCGAAAGTCCAGGAGATTTCTCGGAAAAGCAGCTTGGTTCACGTGGATTTGACCATCGTCAACGATCAGCTGCGAAAAGACGGCTCCGAGATTCAAAAGGAACCGACCATTGTAACGAGATTGATGGCTACGAAAGAGAGCCGCACCAAGCACGTTGATCAGATCATGGAGGCAGTATCTACGAATCAGTTCCATGGTGTGGAAATTGATTATGAGCGCATAGACGAAAAAGATTGGAATAACGTGCTCGCATTTATCGAGGAACTCTATCAGCGACTCCATGAGCAGGATAAAACGCTTCGCATTGTGCTCGAGCCGCGCACGCCGATCGAGAGCCTCCCTTTGCCTAAAGGACCAGTCTATGTCATGATGGCGTACAATTTGCATGGAACACAGAGCGGTCCCGGACCAAAGGCAGATCGGTCTTTTATTACCGAGCTTGCTTCCCGAATGAAAAAAGTACCGGGAGAGAAGGTAATCGCCCTCTCAGCAGGCGGATTTGATTGGTCCGAAACCGGTGATGTTACGGCGGTTACAGAAGAACAGGCTGTTGAGCTCGCGAAGTCCAGCCTGGAAATGCCCAGACGGGATAATGCAAGTGGCAGCATACACTTTCAGTATGTAGATGAAAAAAATCAAAAGCATACGGTTTGGTATGCGGATGGGACGACCTTGCAGACGTGGGCTAATGTCATTTCGGGCGAAGGGTTTCACAACATCGCCTTGTGGCGGCTGGGGGAACTGGGTAGAGAAAGCATCCGCTTCATGAACAATTGAGAATTGTATGGATAAAACGAGACCGAAGAGAGCTGCTCTTCGGTCTTTTGTTTGTCACCCATTTTCGATTCAATAATAGAGACTTTCGGTAAACAAGCACTTCACGCATGTTCGTGCGAGTGTAGACTCTTGAAATTGGTGTACACAGCTTTGCTGCAAAGTGAGGAGCTGACGCTGATGCTCCTGGATGGATTCCTGAAGACGCGTGATTTCTTCCCGCAATCGGATTGCCTCATCCATGCGCATTTCCCTCCTTCATTCCTCGTACTACGTATAGATGCGACTTCCTTGCATGCGAAATTCCTCTGACTTTTCCTTCATCCCTTCCTCCAAAGCTGTATCTGCGCTCACCTGCTTTTCCTGTGCGTACGCTCGAATGTCCTGTGTGATTTTCATGCTGCAAAACTTGGGTCCGCACATGGAGCAGAAATGGGCCGATTTTGCCCCTTCTGCAGGCAACGTCTCATCGTGGTACTCCCGTGCGCGTTCTGGGTCAAGTGATAAGTTAAATTGATCGACCCAGCGGAATTCGAAGCGCGCCTTGGACAAGGCATCGTCGCGTTCCTTTGCACGGGGGTGACCTTTTGCCAAATCAGCAGCATGCGCGGCAATTTTATAGGCGATCAAACCGTTACGCACGTCCTCCTTGTTCGGTAAGCCGAGGTGCTCTTTTGGGGTCACGTAGCAGAGCATGGCTGTTCCAAACCATCCGATCATAGCGGCACCGATAGCGGAAGTGATGTGGTCATAACCAGGCGCAATATCGGTCGTCAGCGGACCTAGAGTATAAAAGGGTGCCTCGTGGCAAATCGTTAGCTGCTTTTCCATGTTTTCTTTGATTTGATGCATCGGGACGTGGCCAGGTCCCTCAATCATGACTTGGACATCGTGCTTCCAGGCGATTTTCGTCAACTCGCCCAACGTCTCCAGTTCAGCAAATTGCGCTTCGTCATTTGCATCCGCGATGGATCCGGGTCTCAGACCATCCCCTAACGACACTGCGATGTCATACGCTTTTAGAATTTCGCAAATCTCTTCAAAGTGTGTGTACAAGAAGTTTTCCTCGTGATGGGCGAGGCACCAGGCAGCATGGATGGAACCCCCTCTGGAGACGATCCCTGTGACCCTTTTGGCTGTCAGCGGGATGTATCGCAACAGCACGCCAGCATGAATCGTGAAGTAGTCCACGCCTTGCTCCGCCTGCTCAATCAGCGTGTCGCGATAGATTTCCCAAGTCAAGTCCTCTGCCTTGCCATTTACTTTCTCCAATGCTTGGTAGATCGGGACAGTGCCGATCGGTACAGGGCTGTTCCGGATGATCCATTCGCGGGTAGTGTGAATGTGCGATCCAGTGGACAGGTCCATAATCGTATCAGCGCCCCAGCGTACGGACCACATCATCTTTTCCACTTCCTCCCCGATGGAGGAGGTGACAGCGGACGTACCGATGTTCGCATTCACCTTGACGTGAAAATGACGGCCAATGATCATAGGCTCGCTTTCAGGATGATTGATGTTGACAGGAATGATCGCTCGACCGCGGGCGATCTCTTCTCGCACGAATTCGGGATCGACTCCTTCTCGTAGAGCGACGAACTCCATTTCAGCTGTCACGATACCCCGTTTCGCATAGGAGAGCTGAGTGACTGGAATTCCTTGTTTCGAGCGTAAAGGTTGGTGTCCCTCTCGGGGAAAGGTAGGAACTGGATTCTGCTGGTTTTCTTTTCTCATTCCGTTGTCCCGTGGTTGGATTGGACGCCCGTGGTACGCTTCCGTATCCTGACGCTCCGCAATCCACCGGGAACGCAAAAGAGGCAGCCCGCGCTGAATGTCGGGAATGTAACTATCAGATGTGTATTCCCCACTGGTGTCATAAACGCGAAGAGGGGGATTAGGGACCGTGCCTGTCAACCCTTCTGAGGGATGGAGGGATATTTCTCTCATGGGTACGCGGATGTCTGGGCTGCTTCCAATCACGTAGACTTTTCGGCTACCAGGAAAAGATTCGACTGGGGACAAGTAAAACGGGGAGTTACTGGATGATGTGGACATAATAAAACCTCCTTGGTCATGGTTGCACGTTGTGTGAACCTTGCGGTGGGAGGCGAAAGAATCCCTGCGCCATGAAAAAGCGCCGCATGGGAGCATGCGACGCCAGACGCGAGAGAAGAAAAGATACGGGTATCCTATAGATACGCGGTATCTGATCGTGTCGTATATGACAATTCCTCCGCTGGCATTACCCAGTTCAGGTTCAACGGTCGATGGCAAGGCAGCCATCCTCTCAGCCTGGTTTCTCCCAAGCTCCCGTGCTGTTTTATTTTGGATTGCATGATTAGCATACAGGCATCCCATTCCTTTTTCAAGTAAAAGTTTGGGAAGGAGGATTGCGGTCGTGCAACACATTTTCCTTTCCCCTAGACTCATGAATCGGTCTAAAACTGTTTCTGTAGACCCACACGAAATGGGTCTGATACGATGAAGTTCGGTAAAAGAGAACGTATCTTTTTCAGTCCTGTCCCTTGTAGCGACAACAGAGATTGTAGAGGTGATGATGTGTGGATGTGTACTCCAATTTAAAGCAAGGGGAACGAGGAGCATGGGTGAGTATATTCGCCTACATCTTCTGCTCGGTTTTAAAGATTACGATTGCTAATCTGGCAGGATCCGAAGCCTTGATGGCTGACGGTTTGAATAACTCGACAGATGTGGTGGCCTCAATTGCGGTTCTGGTTGGCTTGCGCATCTCCCGCAAACCACCTGATCAAGACCATCCTTACGGTCATTTTCGAGCAGAGACCATTTCAGCACTCGTAGCGTCTTTTATCATGCTGTTCGTTGGCATTCAGGTTGTCACGGATGCGATCCCCGCACTTTTTGACCCCAACCATACAGCACCAAGCATGCTGGCAGGTTGGACGGCACTATTTACGTCCTTGATCATGTTCTTTGTGTATCGTTACAATCGGGCGCTGGCGCAGAGAACAAACAGTCAAGCGTTGATGGCAGCAGCTGTAGACAATCGCTCAGACGCAATGGTGAGCATAGGGACGTTTGTCGGGGTGGCAGGCGCACAGTTTCACTTGGACTGGCTTGACCCATTGGCGGCTTTTGTCGTCGGCCTCATCATTCTGAAGACGGCTTGGAGCATCTTCCGCGAATCGACGCATCGATTGACTGATGGCTTCGATCAAGACTTGCTCGAACAGCTGCGTGGCACGATCTCAGCTATTCCCGGAGTGGAAGAAATCAGTGATATTAAAGCGCGATATCTCGGAAGCAGCGTGCTTGTGGACGTCGTCGTTCATGTAAATCCAGATTTGAACGTAGTGGAAAGCCACACGATTACCGAAAAAATCGAAGACCGCATGAGAAATGTTCATAAAATCAACACCGTCCATATCCACATTGAACCTATTCATAAATGGGCCCAAAAATCATGACAAAAACCTGTCCCAATACGGACAGGTTTTTCGTTGGTTGCCGTCATCTACACAGTTGTTTTCTTTCGACGCAATGTTTTTGTTGTGGATCCAGGAGTGGTTGCACCTGCTGCTTGCTGCATAGGTGCTGCTCCTTTCGCGGGTGAGGCAGCCTGTTTACGGCCAGGCTTTTTCTTAGCAGGCTCGGGCGTCGGCTCTGATTCGATCTTGACAGGGACAGCGCTATTGCCACCTGTCGCTTCGAGGCTTTCCTTGAGTGCTTGCATCAGATCGATGACATTGGCGCGCGGTACGGCAGGAGAGGTGGCGATTTCTTGACCCTCCAGCTTTTTTTCGATCATCGCTTGTAGCTCTGAGCGGTATTCATCCGTATAATTGATCGGATCAAACGGAATGGTCATGTTGTTGATAAGTTCCGTCGCCATCTTTAACTCATTTTCCGCCAGCGTAATGTTCGAATCCGGGAGAGCCGGGACTTGATTCACCGGTCGAACTTCGTCGGGATAAAAGATGGTTTCCAGCATGATACAATACTCGTACAAGCGAACGACGGCCAGACTTTGACGATTGCGCATCGTTACCTGCGCCACGGCGATCTTACCGGTTTCCTCCATGGCAGCACGCAACAGAGAATACGCCTTATCGCCTGTTTCCTGGGGCGAGAGAAAGTAGCTTTTGTCAAAGTAGATCGGGTCTATATCTTTCAGATCGACGAAATCGAGAATTTCGATGGCTCTCCTCGTTTCTGGTGTGATTGCCTCCAGATCATAGTCTTCGATGATGACGAAATGCCCTTTTTCGTATTCGTAGCCTCGAACGATCTCGCTAGCCTCAAGTTCGCGCTGGCAGTGGGGACACATCTTGGTGTATTTGATGGGCGTGTGGCATTCTTTGTGCAATTGGCGAAAACGGATGTCGCGTTCTTCCGTTGCCGTGAACATTTTGACAGGGATATTCACGAGTCCAAAGCTGATGGAGCCTTTCCATACTGTATGCATGACATTCCTCCAGTCTGCGCCTCATGTGAGTAGTATTCGCTATCTGTGGCAGGTGCGCGAAGGAAAATGCAGGTGAGGGGAAGTATATAGAAAGCCAGCCGTCTGGAGCGAGCGGCTGGCTTATTCGTTCTTATTGTCCGTGTTTGATGATGTCTGATTGATCGGCTTCGGATTGCATCTGTCTGGCTTGCTCCGTGTCTTCACCTGTGCGATCCGCGATGGATTGGGCTTCGGAAGCTTGTAGCTTTTGCTTGGATGGTTGTTTCTCGGCCAAGATAGCTCACTCCTTTTCGACGAAGGTTCGATGGATGGAGGTACATCCTATGCTGTAGCGTGCCCGAACACAAAAAAAATACCCCATCGCCACGAGACGACGAGGCAGCTGTTCAACTCCTCCCGGGTAGGGAGAGATGGCACGGAATGCTCCTATCAGACACGCCGTGCGCTTAAGTGAACCGCCTTTCAATTATGGGAGAGGAGAAACCGGAGGAAGAGCTTATGGGGAAACGTAAGTCTTCTCCGCGGTTGTCAGCGACACCGTTGCGTCGCTATCCATAAGCTTTTCCCATTTGTTTGCCATGTATACCTGTTCGTAAGCATAAAATTACCACTTGCAATTTTACGCGTTCTAGCAGTTGTGATAGTATGAAATCATTCTTGGTATTCCTTACAACAAGAACAACTACATAAACAAAAATGACAGGTGAAAACGAATGCGGGTCATCGCGGGTGAACACAAAGGACGTAGATTGGCGGCTGTTCCTGGTAAAGGAACTCGCCCAACGACTGACAAAGTGAAAGAATCGATTTTTAACATGATTGGTCCGTATTTCGACGGCGGGTGGGCTTTAGACCTGTATGCCGGCACGGGCGGTTTAGGGATTGAAGCCTTGAGCAGAGGTGTAGATCGTTCCGTATTCGTCGAACGGGATGCCAAGGCGTTTGCCGTCGTAAAGCAAAACCTTGCGACATGCAGGCTGGAAGGAAGTGCGGATCTCTATCGGATGGATGCCGATCGGGCCATCCGTACGTTGGCAACGAGAAAACAAGCGTTTGATCTTGTTTTTCTCGATCCACCCTATGCACAGCAAAAAATCGCCGAAGAAATCCGGTTGTTGCAAGAACTGGATCTCTTGGCGGACGGGGCTTGGATCGTCGCCGAACACGATGTCGGTGTCGAACTGCCGGAAGAGATTGGCGATTGTATACAGGATCGTTCCTCGACTTACGGGGAAACGGCTGTGACGTTGTACTATTTTGATCGTGAATCCGAGAAGGAAACATCGGACGAAGGATCAGACGGAGTAACGCAGTCCGAGGAAGGATGATGAGCCATGACCATCGCGGTTTGTTCAGGAAGTTTTGATCCCGTTACGTATGGCCATCTCGATATCATTGCGAGAGGGTCTAAAGTGTTCGACAAGGTGATCGTAGCCGTTTTAATCAATGCAAAGAAAAATTCCTTGTTTAGTGTGGAAGAACGCGTGGAGCTTTTGCGGGAAGTGACGGCAGATATGGGCAATGTGGAAGTGGACTCGTTTGACGGTCTCTTGATCGATTACATGAAAAAGCGCAATGCCCAAGTGATTATTCGGGGATTGCGCGCTGTTTCTGATTTCGAATATGAAATGCAGGTTGCTTCTATTAACAAGAAGCTGAATGAAGATGTGGAAACGTTTTTTATGATGACGAACAATCAATACTCCTACCTGAGCTCCAGCATTGTGAAGGAAGTAGCCAGTTACAAGGCGAGCGTGAAGGATCTGGTCCCACCAGCTGTCGAGCAGGCGCTGATTGCCAAGATGAACCGGTAGCCATTAACGAGTATGGCTTTGTCTCAAACGACGAATCAAGACGCTTGTCAAAAGCAAAAAGGCGGTCACCCCTAAAGCCAGCAGGCTGGAATGCCAGAACGTCTCCCACCACCCAAAGACCGGCATAACGGAAGAGGCAGGGAGAAAGACAGGCAGGGTTTTTTCGGAGAGCCAAGCAACAGAACCGAGTGGACCCCAGAGTACGAAAGTAAGGACGGCTGCAACCAAAGCGTGCGCGGTACGGGCGATTAAATACGGAGCGACCCGAATATCCGTCTCGCTCAAAATGCTCGCAACTTGGGCATGTACACTTAGGCCTCCCCAAGAGAGAATCGCACTCGCGATGGCTGCCTTCCATACCAAGGAGACACCATCGGGTACCACACTGGCTGCTTGGGCTCCCAATGTCACTTCAAACAATCCAGCGACAATCGCATGAGAAAATGCTGGCGGAAAACCAAAAGGCACAAGGAAAATGGACAAGAACGTGCTGAAGATTTGCGTGAGATGAATCGCTGCAAATAACTGGATTAATACCGAGAAGACAATGATGAATCCGCCGATCATGAACAGAGTGTTTAGGGCAGACTGGACCGCATCTCCCATGAGCTTTCCAAAAGGACGCGCATCGCGCACTCGCGCTCGATGCATGGCTTGGAGGGCTCTCAGCGGCAATGACAGGTTTGTTTTCTCCAACGGCTTGCTGATTGTAGCAAAAGGGGCATGAAAGCGGTAGAGCAGTCCCATGATCACAGCGGAGAGATAGTGGGTAAGAGCAAGTATGACTCCCATCTGTTCACTGTGAAAAAAGCCGATGGCAACGGCACCCATGACGAACAAGGGGTCACCTGTGGTCGTGAAGGAAACGAGTCGTTCTCCCTCTGCCTGGGTCACATTGCCTTGTTGTCGCAAGCGAGTCGTCAATTTGGCGGCGACAGGGTAACCGGATGAAAAGCCCATCGCGAGAACAAACCCACCAGTGCCCGGAACGTTAAACAAAGGGCGCATCATCGGTTCTAGCAAGACACCGACAAAATGAACGACACCAAGACCCATCAAAACCTCAGAGAGGACGATAAATGGCAGCGTGGATGGAAACACCACTTCCCACCATATTTTCAATCCGCGGACTGCTGCCTCAAACGAGATTTGTGAATAGGCCACCAGCGTAAATACGAGGGCTATCGTCGAAAAGGCGAACAACAGGGTAAAAATCGGAGAGTGGCGTGACATGGACTCCTCCTGAACAGACAACGAGATAGTACATGTCTACGTAACGAGCCCGCAAACTATGCTCCGGCATCCGACTTCAATTGCGAAAGGATAGTCGATTCCCTACATACGCTTGATACAGGGGGAATGTGATCATGTCAGCGAAACGCAAACCGGTCGTAGGAGTAGCCCTCGGATCAGGTGGAGCTCGGGGATTTGCTCATATCGGCGTACTCAAGGCACTGGAAGCACATGGGATTGAAGTGGATATGCTAGCGGGCAGCAGTATGGGGAGTTTGATCGCGGCTGTCTACGCAAATGGAATTGAACCTCACATGATGGGAAAACTGGCGCAAAATCTAAAGCGCAAGCATTGGCTTGATTTGACAGTACCCAGCCTTGGATTTGTATCCGGTGATAAAATCAAACAATTGATTCGACTTCTCACGCATGGCAAACGAATCGAGGAGTTGAACAAACCGCTAGCGATTGTGGCGACGGATATTGAATCAGGAGAACGAGTGGTTTTTCGCGAGGGGCCGATCGATCAGGCTGTGCGAGCCAGCATCTCCATTCCCGGCATTTTTGTTCCGGAGAAGGTAGGAAACCGTCTGCTTGTCGACGGAGGGGTGATTGATCGTGTGCCTGTGACCGTCATCCGTGAGATGGGCGCTGATATTGTGATTGCTGTCGACGTCGCTCAGGTGGATACGCCGATGAAAGTTTCGACCATTTTCGATGTCATTGCACAAACCATTGATGTGATGGAACGGGAAATCTTGCGACACAGGATCCTGTCTGCTGATCTCGTAATCCGACCGGATGTTGGACATTATAGCAGTATCGCATACAGCGGAGTCGAAGAAATAATCGAACTAGGTGAGCGTGCAGGGAAGGAACATGTACAGCGCATTCACGAATTGATCGAGAATTGGGAGGCAGTAGAATGAGTGAGGATCGGCTAAACTCCAATCAGAGAAGAGCGAAAGGTACCAAAGGCGTAAGCTGGGTGCTTGCTCTGGCTTCAGTCGCGCTGGGCCTCTCCTTTTTTGTCCCTACGAATTATTACATCACGCGGCCTGGCTCAGCCATTGAACTGGCTCCGATGATTGAGGTAGAAGGCGGAAAGAAAGACGAATCCGGTTCCTTTATGCTGACCACTGTACGCATGGGAGAGGCCAATCTTGCTTGGTATGTCTATGCCAAGGTTTCTCCCGACGCAGAATTGATGCAAAAAGAACTGGTAGTGAGCCAGGGCGAAAGCAACGAAGACTTTGTCCGGCGTGAGCAGGCTGTCATGGACAATTCGCAGAAACTCGCTGAGGCAGTAGCATTCCGTCTCGCTGGGTACGATGTGAAAGTGGAGAAGCAGGGTGTCTGGGTGATGGGGACGATCGAGGGTCTACCTGCGAGAAAGGAATTGAAGATCGGGGATGTCATCACGTCTGTAGATGGAGTACCTACTCCAGAAGCCAAAGACCTGCTCCAGGCGCTCTCCAAAAAGAAAGCGGGAGACGCCGTAACGATTACATATTCGAGAGATGGACAAGAAGCAAAAACGATGTTAACCTTGGTACCACTGCCTGAATCAAAGTCGGTCGGAATCGGTGTGCGCCCGGATAACAAGCAAAATATTGTGATCCCGAAAAAGGTGAATATCGCATCCAATGGGATCGGAGGTCCATCTGCAGGATTGATGATGACGTTGGAGATTTTCGACCAATTAAAAACAGATACAGATTTGACGAAGGGCTACAAAATCGCAGGGACTGGTACCATCTCGTTAGACGGTACGGTAGGTCGCATCGGCGGAATCAATCACAAGGTCGTAGCGGCGGACAAGGCAGGAGCAGACATCTTCTTTGCCCCGCAGGATACACCCGGAGCCGATTCCAATTATGAAGAGGCTTTAGCGACTGCAAAGCGCATTGGGACCAAAATGCGTGTTGTGCCGGTCAAGACCGTGAAAGATGCGGTTACGTATCTAAATGAGCAGCCAAAGAAACCTTCCTGACGATATAAGCTGTCAAGGGAAAATGGTTGACAAAGCTTTGGGCAGGGTCTATAATCATCCTTGTTGTGCATGAGGTGAAAGCTATGAATATAAAATGGTTGACAAAGCTTTGGGCAGGGTCTATAATCATCCTTGTTGTGCATGAGGTGAAAGCTATGAATATTAAGTTGACAGAGTTAGAGCATCGAAAGGGAGAACCGTTACCGTTTCAGTTGACCCTCGATGCGACAGAACTGAAAAAACGCCATCACGAGATCAGAGGAATTACTCCGGTCGAAGCGAAAGGCGAAGCGGTACAGCTTGGCAATCTCTATTATGTAAAAGGGGATTTGAAAGCGGACGTGGATTTTATATGTGCGCGCTGCCTCAATCCTTTTACACACCATGCGTCAGTTGCATTTTCCGAGACCTTTGCACCCGAAGATGATCCGATTCTTCGCGAGGATGAGGACGGTGATATTCTTCCACTCGAAGGCGATGAGATCCAACTGGACTCACTGCTCCAGGAAGATTTTCTGCTCGCCATGCCGACCTTCCCACTTTGTGAGGAAGATTGTAAAGGACTGTGCCCAACGTGCGGTGTCAATCGCAACGAAGTGGCCTGCAGCTGTACGAACGAACGGATTGACCCACGTTTAGCTGGGTTGGCTGATTTGTTCAAAGACAGCAACAAGTAGTCGTTCCTATTGTTTTCAAGATGGGACGCCGATCTTACCGATTGGAGCGTCTCATTTTTGAAGGATGGCATAAGCTTTCGCCTATACTATCCAACCAAATAGAGCATCTTAGCATTTGTTAGTTGAAGGAGGTGTAAGGAAGATGGCAGTACCTCAACGGAGAACTTCCAAAACCCGTAAAAGAATGCGTCGTACGCACTTCAAATTAGAGATTCCAGG
>JARDZO010000225.1 GCA_029240815.1 Brevibacillus sp. | reverse complement strand
CCTACTCCTTTGAAAAAAGGGGGGCACTCCCAATGATCGATGCCTTGATTATCGGAGCTGGGCCAGCTGGCTTGTCCGCGGCGATCGCTTGCGCTAAGCAAGGATTAACCGTGCGCGTCGTGGATGAATTTTACCGTGCAGGTGGACGGTTGCTCGGACAGCTGCATCAGGAACCGGATGGCACCTGGTGGAATGGGATCGACGAAGCAACACGCCTGGATCGGGAAGCAAGAGCGGCTGGCGTGGAAATCGACTGTGGAGTTTCGGTCTATAACGTAGTCCCCTCTCCTACTGGGTGGATCGTCTCTACTACATCAGGAGAGATCGAGACTCCTCAGCTCCTGATTGCCACGGGTGCTTCAGAAACGGCGGTTCCCGTCCCCGGTTGGACTTTGCCTGGTACGATGTCCATCGGAGCCGCGCAAGTCATGACCAATGTGCAGCGAGTGCGCGTAGGAGAACGCGGTGTGGTCATCGGGGTAAACATTCTCTCCGTCGCTATTGCCCGTGAACTTCAGCTTGCCGGCATCCAGATCGATCGGATGATCCTCCCTCCTGTCTCCACCGTTACAGGAAGTGCTGGCGTGCCTGAGGAAGTCATGCGTTCGCTGCTGCGAGTGGCTCATCTCGCTCCTTCCCCCATCATTCGCTGGGGCAGTCAACTGATGAAAAGCACGTGGATGCAGCGATTGGGAGTGAACCTTTATCCCCCTCAAGGCTTTTCCATGTGGGATATCCCCATTCAGTTGCGGACGGCTGCGCTCGAGATTGTGGGGACGAACCAAGTCGAAGGAGTCCGAATCGCGCGGATCACCCCAGATGGCCAGCCAGTCGCTGGTACGGAACAGGTCATCCCGGCCGATTTCGTCTGTATCGCAGGTGGTTTGAGCCCTTTGGCCGAACTGGCTGCGATTGCTGGATGCCCTTTTGCCTACGTGCCGTCTCTGGGCGGCCATGTGCCGATCCACAATGACCACATGCAGACCTCCCTGCCAGGACTTTTTGTAGCAGGCAATATCACTGGAGTAGAAAGTGCCAAGGTAGCGATGGCTCAAGGTACAGTGGCAGGACTTTCCATGTCCTATGCAAGCGGTGCATTGACGGATCGTGATAGGCTAGAGGACGCCATCCGCCAAGTGAGCAACGTACGACAACGAGCTACAATCCAGTTTGATCCGGATATTGCCCGGGGCCGTGCAATGGTCAGGGAGCTGGCGCTGACTGCGTCTGGAAGCCAATCATAATCGCGGAAGGGTAGAGTCGGCTATTGCTGCCTCTACTCTTTTCTTTTTGGTGTCCTTTCATCGCTGCAATAAAAAATCATTTTTTGAAAACATCATTCACATACATACTGTATGTATGTTATATTGGAAATACATCCCATAGAGGAGTGATTGATTCATGAAGATTTCCAGTTTCTATCCGGTGATTATGACCAATCAGGTTGCTGAAAGCTCCAGATTTTACGTCGATTACTTTGGCTTTACCCTTGTATTTGAATCTGACTGGTATGTGAGTTTGAAGAGCCATTCATTTGAGTTGGCCATCCTGGACTCGTCACACGAAACGATCCCAGAAGGGTACCGAAATCCTACACGCGGCCTAATCCTTAATTTTGAGGTGGATCATGTGGATGAGGAATACGAGAGACTCATTGTCCAATCAAGGCTCCCCTTGCATCTGGATATCCGTGACGAAGCTTTTGGACAGCGACATTTTATCACGTCTGATCCGAACGGTGTCTTGATCGATGTCATCACCGTCATCCCACCATCAGACGCATTCAGCAGCCAATACGTGGAGAATAATTGATCCGATTCGAGCATACGAGGAGCTGTCAGCATGAAACAATCAAAAGAAGAACAAAAAAAGGCGACCATCCGCAAGTTGACGGAAGTTGCCAGAGTGTATTTTTCCGATCAAGGGTATGCCGATGCCTCCATGGAGGATATGGTCAAGGAAGCCGGATTGACTCGGGGAGCACTCTACCATCACTTTGGCAGCAAGGAAGGCTTGTTCCATGCGGTGCTGGAAATGGTACAAACAGAAATTGCAGAGCGCGTAGAAACAGAAGCGGCAAAAAGCGAAGATTTGTGGGAGCAGTTACTTCTGGGATGCCATGCCTTTGTATCCGCTGCCGTCGAAAGCCCGAACAGGCGAATCATGCTCATCGACGGCCCCTCCGTCTTGGGCTGGGAGACATGGCGCAAGATGGATCAGCAAAATTCGATGCGATTATTGCACGATCAGCTACAGCTTATGAAGGAGCATGGCTATCTCAAGCCTGTGTCTGTTACCAGTCTGACCTACCTGCTATCTGGCGCAATGAATGAGGCCGTGCTCTGGGTATGCCAGATGACAGACCAGCCGCAAGCTCTCGACGAGGCGACATCCTCACTCACCCTGATGCTGGAAGGTTTCAGAGCGAAGTAAGGCTCATTCCTTGACCGCTCCAGATGTCAGCCCAGAAATAATTCGGCGTTGGAAAATGAGCACCATGATGACCAGCGGAACCGTAACGATAATGGATGCTGCCGATATTTCCCCCCAAGGAACGGTGAACATCCCCTGAAACATGACAATCCCCACTGGTACTGTCTTCATCGTTTCCTGCGTATTGAGCGTGAGGGCGAACAAAAACTCGTTCCAGGCAGCGATAAAAACGAGGATCGCCGTGGTAAATACACCTGGCATGGCCAACGGAAAGAACACTCTCGTCATCGTCTGCCATATGGTTGCGCCGTCTACCTTGGCTGCCTCCCCCAGATCAATGGGAATCTTGCGAAAGAAGATGGTCAAATTCCAGATCGCGAGCGGTAATGCAAAGGTCGTGTACGGAATGATCAGACCCAGGTAACTGTTCGTCAGACCCATAGACTGCATGAACATGAAAATGGGTGAAATCGTGGCAATCTGCGGAAACATGGAGACAGCCAGCACGATTCCCAAAATGATCGCCTTTCCCCGAAACGTAAGCCACGCGATGGCATACGCTGCAAACGATGCGATTGTTATGGAATACAACGTAGTCAGTGCTGCCACAACCGTTGAATTCCACAAGTACCTGGCAAAGGGGCGCTCCGTGAACACTCGGACAAAATTATCGAGGCTGGGGTTCTGGATGATGAAATCAAATGCCCTCTCTCCGAATAGTTCACTGGGCGGCTTCAAAGCGGCGATGAGAATCCATAGAAACGGAAACATCACAATGAAGATAAAAAGTACTAAAAAGACGTAAAACAACGGTCCAGCTTTTTTCTGCATGTCATTCTCCCTCCTTACCTTCCGCCGCTTTCACCCAGTAAGTCTGCGCCCAAGATTTTGATATAGCCGATCGAGATCAACGCTACACACAAAAAGACAATGACAGCGAGTGCCGAGCCTTCTCCAAAGCTCATTTGTGCGAACATCGTCTTATAAGCCAAAATGGAAATGGTTTCTGTTGAATTCGCGGGACCCCCTCCTGTTAGTGCGTAAATCAGGTCGAATACACGGAACGCATCGAGCGTACGAAACAAAAGGGAAACCAACAAGGTCGACTTGAGCATCGGCAGCGTAATTCGGAAAAATTGCTGAGCCCGGCTCGCTCCATCCACCTGTGCCGCTTCATACAGGCTGTGGGGAATCGTTTGCAGACCGGCAAACAACAGCAAAGCCATGAAGGGTGTCGTTTTCCAGACGTCCGCTACTATGACAGAAAACATCGCGCCTGCTTTGGTCGTCAAGAGGACTCCCATATCGGAAACAAGCCCTGTCACCTCAAGCAAGTGAGCGACCATCCCGTTTTGTCCATCGTACAAGTACTTCCACATCATGGCGGAGATGACCGTCGGAATCGCCCATGGAATCAACACCGTCGCCCGTACCAGGCCACGTCCGATAAATTGCTTGTTGATCAACATAGCGATCCATAGTCCGAGCACTAGCTCTATCGCTACCGAGACGACACTAAAGAACAACGTGTTGTACAAAGCTCCCCACATTCTACTGTCCGTAAGAAATTGCTTATAGTAGGCAAAGCCAACGTAGTTTGGCTCGATGACTGACGCCGTTATCCCTTGGACCACCCCCATAGCCCCCTCTGGCTTACTCAGCTGTTTCTGCTTTCCCAGATCACTGAGGGTCGTACCAATCGTGTTCAGAGTGGATCGGATAGAATCAATCTGCTCGTTGGACAACTCTACGTATTTCAGCTCATTTGGAACGGGCTTGAATTCCAGCAAAAGTTGGTCGATCTGTTGATATCTCGCGGCGATTTCGCCGGTCTGCTTGAGCATAGCATTCATTTGTTCAGCCTGCTGTCTGAGAGTCAGCAATTGATCCTTTACGCTCCCTTTGGCAGTGTCGGCCTCTTTTTTCAAATACCGGAGAAGGTTGGGAAGTGTGCTGACATACCGTTCCATATCCAGACCATAAGAGTTGTGGACCTCTGTTTTCGTTGGGTCGTTAAGTCGAATGTCATGCAGACTGATCCAAAAAGAACGCATGACAGGCCAAATGGCAATGACGAGAATGATGACAATGGCAGGTAAAATCAGTAAATAGCCCATCTGCTTTTCAGACAGAGATGTTCGCTTCATCCATTCACCACCTTTTTCCCGTCGATAACCCATGAAAGGTTGTACTAGGATGGATTTTCGCACCCATCCTAGTACGTGTTTTCCACTTACTTTTTCATTAACGCATTCATTTGGGTCTCCATGTTTTTCGCAGCTTGCTCGGCTGTCTGCTGACCCGCGAGTGCTTTGGATACTTCAATCTGGATGACTTCGGAAATTTTCGGATAGATCGGAGTGGTGGGTCGGGATACGGCAGCGCTCACGCCATCGACAAAGTCTTTGTTGGCAAACAGCGGGCTTGCCTTTTGCACATCAGCGTCTTCGTAAGCAGGCAGGTAAGTAGGTGCCAATCCTCCATGTACGGCTGAAATTTTTTGGCCTTCGGGACCTGTCATGAACTTCAGGAACTCCCATGCTTCTTTTGGATGCTTCGTGAACTTGTTGATTCCACCCATCCAGCCGCCGAGCGCTGCTGCGGAACCAGCATCACCTGCGGGCAGTGGAGCGATGGCTACTTTGTCTACGATTTTGGATTGTGTCTGATCCTGTGCCATGGCGAATTGATACGGCCAGTTACGAACAAAGGGGGATTGGCCTTCGAGGAATGTTGTGTGCGATTCAGTTTCCGTAAAGGTCGTGATGTTTGTCGGGACGAAGTCGGATTTGACGATCTCGATCATTTTATTCAAGCCTTTGATGGTTCCCGGATTATTGACTGCAACGTTCCCTTGTTCATCGAGAATTTTCCCACCGTAGGATGCGCTGAACTCTACGAAGTTGCACACCAGACCTTCATACTGTTTGGCTTGCATCAAGTAGCCGAATTTCGTGCCTTCTTTGCCATTCAGGGCTTTTGCCTGAGCAATCAGGTCATCCCACGTTTTCGGTGCTTCTTTTACCAAGTCCTTGCGGTAAAAGAGGAGCCCGGCGTCAATGAATTTCGGCATGGTCCACTGCTGTCCACCAAAGTTTCCGGCGTCCATCGCCCCTTTGATGTACTTGCCTGTGTCGATTCCGTCTTGCTCCATTAACCGATCCAGCGGCAGGAGGTAGCCTGCTTGGGCAAATTCGGCTGGCCAGATTACATCGAGGTCGAATACATCGATTTCAGAGGATTGGGCGCTAAACATGGTGACATATTGATCGTGGCTTTGGCCGGTGTCTGAGGGCATTTCACGCACTTCGATTTCTACGTGAGGGTTTGCCGCTGTGTAAGCCTCCACCAACTTCTTCGTTGATTCTGTTGAATCTTTTCCCCGGGCGTATACGAGTTTGACTTTTTCAGCTGCGGGAGGTGTCGCTTCGGGCTTAGGTGCTTCTGTACTGGCAGGTGCTGCAGGCTGTGCGGGTGCAGATTGCTGTGGGGCGCTGGAACACGCCGCCAAGGAGAGCAGCATGGAAAAAGTCAGTCCAACTGATGTAAGCCCTTTCAAAACTTTCATTCAATTTACCCCCTTATTTGATTTTGAGAATGAGGCCCTCTTTTGTGGAGACACCCCCTCACAACGTTACAATCTGACCGCCTCACCCGCTTGCGCTGAGGCATAGATCGCCTCGATCAGACGATTGATGTACAGGGCTTGTTCCGGCGTGCAAAGTGGAGCTGCCGTTCCTTCCAGGGAGTCAATGAAATTGTGGAAGAGCTGCACTCTTTCTTTGTCACGTCTTGGTACAATTTCCGTGGTGGCAGGTGTGCCGTTCCAATCTTGATACAACGTGAGTCGATCTTCCATCAGATTGAGCGACGTACCACCCTCTTTTCCGTACAAGTTTAGGAAAACGTTTTCCTTTTCGATATGAGATGCCCAACTTGCATCCAACGTGAGCGTCAAGCCGTTTTCAAAAGTAATCATCGCAACGGCCATGTCTTCCACATCAAAGTGACCGTTCTCATCCCGTCGTCCCCACTCAGACAGTCCCTTTTTGTGAGGGCCAAATTGCGCGTACGTTTGTCCCAGAACAGAAACGGGCTTCGGATGGTCCATCAGCCACAACGTCAGGTCGAGCATATGTACCCCGATGTCGATCAGCGGACCTCCGCCTGCTAGTTCCTTTTGCGTAAACCAGCTACCCCAGCCGGGTATGCCGTTTCTCCTGACCCACCCTGTCTTGGCATGGTAGATCTGCCCCAGCTTCCCTTCGTCCACCAGTTTTTTTACGTATTGGGCATCACTGCGAAAGCGATTATTTTGTGCCACCATCAGAATTTTGTCCGCTTGCTTTGCTGCCTCGATCATTTCTTCGGCTTGCTGTACATTCATGGCCATCGGCTTTTCGCACAACGTATGTTTGCCTGCTGCGAGTGCCTGCATGGCCGTCTCCGCGTGTAAATAATTAGGTACGCAGATGACCACAGCATCGATATCTGAAACCTCCAGCAGCTCTCGGAAGTCCGAAAAGACTTGTGGAATCGTATGCCTTGCCGCGCGATTTGATGCCACTTCCCTCGCTACGTCTGCAATGGCGACCACCTCTGCTCTCGGTTCTTCCTTGATTGCCTCCAGATGTGCTTCGGAAATGCCGCCAGCTCCGATGATCCCGATGTTCCACTTTTGTTTCGTAGCCATGCTCCCCCTCCTATACCCACCACAGATTGTTTACGGGTTCTCGCAAAATGACCTGTTGCAGATTGTGAACGGCCCGCTGGAAACCTTCTTCGATGGACATGATGGCATCCTCGTGTTCAATGCTGACGACGTAATCGTAGCCATTCATACGCAAGGCACTCATCATATTCGCCCACGTCTGCTGATCGTGTCCGTAGCCAACTGTGCGGAAATACCAGGCGCGTTCGTTGAGATTGGCGTAGGAATTCATATCGGTCAGCCCGTACATGTTGACTTTATCCTGATCGATGTACGTATCCTTCGCATGGAAATGGTAGATGGCTTTTTCTTTCCCCAGGATCTTGATCGCGGCTACCGGATCGATTCCTTGCCACCACATGTGGCTCGGGTCAAAGTTGGCGCCGATGCCTTCTCCGACCTGTTCACGGAGCTTGAGCAATGTTCCCGGCGTGTGGACAAGAAAACCTCCATGCAGTTCCAGCGCCACTTTCACGTGATGGGAAACCGCATAGGCTGCCGACTCCTTCCAGTAAGGAATTAATTTGTTCTCCCATTGCCACGTCAGAACGTCCCGGTATTCATTGGGCCAGGGGGCCACCGGCCAGTTTGGGAAAACAGCTCCTTCATGGTCTCCTGCCGTTCCGGAAAAGCAATTGACGACGGGTACTTCCAGCTTTTCTGCCAGCTGCACGCTTTTGAGAAAGGTCTCATGGGACTCGCGGGCAAATGATTTGTCAGGCGTCAACGGGTTCCCATGGCAGCTGAGCGCGCTGATCACCAAGCCGCGATCGTCCACTGCCTTTTTGTAGGCTCGCAGTTTTTCCGGGTTTTCCAACAGTTCATCCGGATTGCAATGGGCATTCCCAGGATAACCTCCTGTGCCGATTTCTACGGCCTCCAAGCCTGCAGCCTGCACATGATCCAACATTTCCTCGAATGTCTTTTCCCCGAATAACACTGTAAACACGCCAAGTCTCACACTTCTTCACCCCTTTTTAAAGTGAGCGCTATCTATGTCAGGATTCTAGATGCCTTTAGAGTACTGCCTTTACGGATTGCCGAATGACGAGATCATGCGGGACCGTGCTCATTCTTTCTATCGGCTCATTTCGCAGCTGTTTGAGGAGCTGCTCTCCTGCTGCGCGACCGTACATGTAAGGGTCATTGTGAACCGTACTGAGCATAGGTCTTGTTAGTGAAGCGATCTCCAGATTGTCAAATCCCATGACGGAAACATCATCAGGTACGCGAATTCCTTCGTCGTGCAAGTAGTTCAAAACCCCCACTGCCATCAAATCTGTCGCGACAAAAATGGCGGTCGGACGCTCCTTTTCCTCGAAAATCCGCTTCACCGCTTCATAACCGCTCTTGGCTGTGAAATCACCTTCTGCGACAAAGCCTTCTGGAATGGGTAACCCGTGTGCTCTCATCGCTTTTCGGTAACCGCCCATCCGATCCAATCCGCATGGTGGATCCCACAGGGGGCCCGATACACAAGCAATGCGACGATGACCCATGGAAATCAGATAAGCAGTGGCGTCGTAGGATGCTTGCACGTTATTGACGTTGACAGTCGGTATCTGATAGCCATGCAGATCGTGGCCTGTCACTACCAAGGGAACATGAATCTCATGCAAAGACTGGATGTTTCCCTCAAGAAAATGGATGCTCGCCAGAATGACTCCATCAATCTGCTTTTCTTTAAACAACCGTAAATACTTCAGTTCTTTTTCGACAGCTTCATCTGATATCGCCAAAAACATGCTGTAATCAAATTCACTAATGACGCTGTCGATGCCATAGAGAAGATTGGAGTAAAAGTTATTGGAGATATCAGGAATCATGACCCCGATAATGCGGGTTTCCTTACTGACCAAGCTCCTTGCGATCGCGTTTGGTTGAAAGCCTGTTTCTTCTACCACTTTCATTACCTTTTCCCGCAATTCAGGACGAACTGGCTTGGAATTATTCAATACCCGGGAGACGGTTGCAATCGATACGTTTGCTAGCTGCGCGATGTCTTTTATGGTAACTGCTATGATTTTTCACTCTCTTTCCCTTTATTAGGAAAACGGTTTCCTACTCACAAAATACACTCACCTATTATTTTTGTCAATATTCTGTTAATTATCTTTTTCCGACAAAGCAAAAAGCTGCATTCGTCATTACTTGTCAAATAAGTAATCACGAATGCAGCTCTATGGCTTCTCGCACCTTCAAAACTGGATCTGCATGATTGTTAAGAGTGTGGATAAGTCCTCGACCGATTAGTATTCGTCAGCTCCACGTGTTGCCACGCTTCCACACCGAA
>JARDZO010000025.1 GCA_029240815.1 Brevibacillus sp. | reverse complement strand
AGCGTCCTGACGGTTCCCAAAAGCTCCACTTCCGGGGCGATGACATTGCTCGCGCTGCCCCCTTGGATCTTGCCAATGGTGATGACGATCGGATCGAGTGGATTCACTTGGCGGCTGGCGATATGCTGCAGAGCTGAAAGGACTTCCGCCGTAACTGCAACGGAATCGATCGCTTGATGAGGATGAGCAGCATGGCCGCCGCGCCCGATAATGTTGATGCGAATCCGGTCAGCTGCGGCACAGCTTACACCGCGGACAGCAGAGATCTGTCCGGTCGGCATTCCGGGAAAGACGTGGAGTCCCGCCATCGCCTCGATGTTGTAAGCAGATAAAAGCCCATCCTTGATCATCTCGCTCGCTCCGCCAAGTCCCTCTTCAGCTGGCTGGAAAACAAATGCGATGTTGCCTTTTTCAGGACGTACCTGCTGGGAAAGAAACTGAGCTGCCCCCATCAAGATACTGGTATGTGCATCATGTCCACAGGCGTGCATTTTGCCGGGTACGGTAGAGCGATAGGCAGCTTCCTTTTGATCCTGAATAGGCAATGCGTCCATATCCGCGCGAAGTCCGATTGTCGGTCCGGGCTGTCGACCTCGCAATAAGCCAACTACTCCCGTACGTCCCACGCCGCGCCTCACTTCAAGACCCAAGCGTTCCAGATGTTTGGCCACGAGCTCCGACGTGCGCAGTTCCTCGAAACCCAGCTCGGGGTTTTGGTGAAAGTCACGTCGCCACGCGGTTACTTCCTCTTTTAGCGCGCTTGCTTTGGCAAGAATTTCGGAGCTACGGTACAAAACAGGGATATGGTCCATATTTTTTAAGCCTCCTTGGCAAACTCTTCGAATATGGCGGCCATGTGCTTGATTCCTTGAATATAGTCTTCGATGATGACATTCTCGTTTGGAGCATGATTATTTGATGCGAAATTGCCCACGCCTACCGATACAGCAGGGATGCCTAAATCTTGGCAAAGGATGTACATCGGGCCTGTCCCGGGAGACATCGGCATAATCGTCGGCTCCATACCGTAGATGTCTTTCACCGTGTTCACCACAGCGCGAGTCAGTGGATTGTTGAACGGCGTGCGGGCTGGATGCTCCAGCGTAAAGCCTTCCATTTCGATATCGGAAAACCCGTGCTCGTCCAAGTGTGCTCGCAGCAAGCTGAAGATTTCATGTGGGTCTTGGTCTGGCACCAGACGGAAGTCCAGTTTGACTCTTGCTTCCGCAGGCAATACCGTCTTGGAACCGGTGCCGGTATAGCCGGAAACCAGGCCGCATACCGTACACGTCGGTTGGAAGATCAGTTTTTCTTTGAGGGGAATCCCGGTCAAGTCAAGCAAGAACGACTTCAACCCCAGCTTTTCCAATGTGCTTTCTTCGTTGTAGATCATCTGATCGATCATGGCAGCATCGTCTTCATTCAATGTCGCTACCTTGTCGTAAAACCCTTTGATTTGAATCTTCTCATCCGGTGTTTTTAATGTATTCAGTGCCCAAAGCAATCTCCAGGCAGGATTTTCGATAATCGCCGCATTGGCGGAATGCAGGTCTGTGTTGGCACCCCTACATACCAGCTCCACATAACACATTCCTTTGACGCCAAGGCTGACCTGCGGGCGTCCATCCGCGTTTTTATAGCCAAACTCCCAGATACAGCCGTCAGCCTGGATGACATCGCGATACTTTTCCACGAACTCTTCCAGATGAACGCTGCCGATCTCTTCTTCCCCTTCTACGATGAACTTGACGCGAGTGGGTAGCTTTCCTCTTACTTGCGTATAAGCATGGACAGCGGCAAGCCGCGCCATGAGATTTCCTTTGTTGTCCGCCACACCGCGCGCGTACATGCGGCCATCGCGAATTTCTGCTCCAAAAGGGGGTGACTCCCACAGATCGAGCGGGTCTTCCGGTTGCACATCATAATGATTGTAAAAGGACAGGGTCTTCTCGCTCTCCCCTGAGAACTCTCCGTAAACCACTGGAAAACCGGACGTTTCTAGTTGTTTCGACTCCCCGCCGATCTGGTTGATAAACTGCTCGACCATATTGGCCGTCTCTTTCATGCCGCGATTTTGTGCTGCGACACTCGGCTGTTGGCAAATCTCCTGAAGCCAGCGGATGTACGTCTCCTTATTCTGGTCAATGAATGAATACACGTCCTGCACAGAAGTCAACTCCCTTTACAGAAATATTCGCTTATCCTTCACTTAATAGTAAAACTATAAATTATCAGAAATAGAGTGTCAACTTCAAATATTCTAAATTTTTATATTAATATTTTTAGTCATTTTGCAGGTTTTGTTTGGTTTGTGAAGAAACGGTTTTTAAAATATTGGGCAAAATTACGTAATTCTTTCTCATTTCAAAAGCAAAGGAGGAAAAGGGCGATGGATGAACATGTAGAGGGCCTTGTAGAAAAACTGTATCCCTCTCTGCAGGAATGGCGCCGTGATTTCCACAAGTACGCCGAGTCAGGGTGGGTGGAATTCCGCACCGCCAGCATTGTGGCCAGCAAACTCGCCGCATGGGGTTATGAGGTGAAAACAGGAAGAGAGGTAATCGCTGAGGAGGCACGGATGGGTGTACCGCCCCAAGCCTTTCTCAAAGCTCAAGAACAACGAGCCCTTTCTCAAGGGGCTGTCGCAGAATGGGTCCCGTATTTGTCTGGCGGCTTTACAGGTGTCGTCGGCATTCTGGACTCTGGCAAACCTGGCCCCACCGTCGCATTTCGCGTAGACATGGATGCTCTCGATCTGCAGGAATCACAGGAATCTGATCATCTGCCAGTTGCGGGGAAGTTCGCTTCTATCAATGACAAGATGATGCACGCATGCGGTCACGATGCTCATACTTCCATCGGGTTAGGATTAGCATATGTCCTGAGCCAATGCAAAGAGGAACTCTACGGTCGCGTAAAGCTGATCTTTCAACCCGCTGAGGAAGGCGTTCGCGGTGCAAAGGCAATGGTGGAAGCCGGGGTTGCCGATGATGTCGATCTTTTATTCGCTTGCCACGTCGGTACCGGTATCCCCTTGCGAGAAGTAGTCTGCGGAACGTACGGCTACCTCGCGACTACTAAAATGGACGTGGTCTACAGGGGTATTGCTTCGCACGCAGGCGGTAATCCGGAAGAAGGCCGAAACGCACTTCTTGCTGCTGCGTCAGCCGTCATGAATCTCCACTCCATCTCCCGTCATAGCGCAGGCAACTCCCGGATCAACGTCGGTGTACTGGAAGCCGGAAGCGGTCGAAACATTATCCCCAATCACGCCTCGTTCAAGCTAGAAACGCGGGGCGACACAAGTGAAGTCAATGAGTACATCCTGGCCAGAGCCATCGACATCATCCAAAGTTCTGCTCAGATGTATGGGGTGGATTCCAAAATCGATATTGTCGGCAAAGCAGGCAGCAGCGACCCTAGTCCGGAGTTGCTCCCCTACATCCGGGCGCAGGCAGGCAAGGTGAAGGATGTGGAATCCATTGTAGATACTACCTCGGCTGGCGGCTCAGAGGATGCCACCTATTTGATGGAGCGAGTGAAGCAAAATGGCGGTCTTGCCTCTTACCTCATATTTGGTACTACGCTTGCTGCTGGCCATCATCACGAAAAATTCGATATCGATGAAGAAACGATGAAAATCGCGGTAAAGACACTCGTGTTATGCGCGTTGAATGCTCACGAAATGTCCAAGCCCGTCCCCACCACCTAACATACCTAACAGGAGGAATGTCAGCATGTCCGAGCTTCTGCATTTTTTGAAAGAAAATCAAACGAGTATCTTAGCGGATGTGGAACGAGTCGTCAAAGCCGAATCTCCTACCCAAGACAAGCAAGCCGTTGACCGTTGCGGGGAAGTGTTTCAATCACTGTTTGCCGAACATTTGGGCATTACCGCCGAAGTGATCCCTATGGATACCACAGGAAACCATCTGCGCTTTACATATGGCGAGGGGACCGACCAGATTCTCATTCTTGGTCATATGGACACCGTCTGGGACATCGGAAGACTCTCCTATCGAGTAGAAGGTAACAAAGCGTATGGACCAGGTATTTTGGACATGAAAAGCGGAATCATCCAGGCCATTTGGGCGGTAAAGGCATGCAAAGAGCTAGGCATTGCTCTACAGAAAAAAGTCGTTTTCCTCTGCACGAGCGACGAAGAGACAGGCAGCGCAAGCTCTCGGACATACATTGAACAGGAAGCCCTGAAAAGCTCTGTCGTCCTTGTTGTAGAACCGGCCGTAGCAAATACCGGGGCATTAAAGACCTCCCGCAAAGGGGTCGGACACTTTAGCATGAGCATAAAGGGAAAAGCCTCCCACGCCGGCAATCACCACGAGGAAGGCATCAGCGCCGTAGAAGAGATGGCTCACCAGATCCTGTATCTGCAGAGCCTGACCGATTACAGCAAAGGCACAACAATCAATGTCGGCATTGCCAGCGGCGGAAACCGCACCAATGTCGTGGCAGAAAATGCCCGTCTCGAGATTGACGTGCGGATCAACCGTCTGTCCGAAGCCGAACGAATAAGCTCTCTCATCACCAACGCAACTCCACATCTCGAAGGAACTACCCTTCACGTTACCGGAGATGTGAACCGTCCACCCATGGAACGTACGGATCGGACAGAACAGCTATTCCTCCTGGCTACAGCGTGCGGGAATGAGCTGGGAATTGCCCTCTCCGAAGCCCATGTCGGTGGCGGAAGCGATGGAAACTTTACAGCTGCCCTGGGGATTCCCACACTAGATGGCCTCGGCGCGATGGGTGATGGACCCCACGCTGAGTACGAGCACATCCTGATTGACCAGCTTTCGGCACGAGCTGCTTTGTTAGCTAGCTTGATGACGCGGATGTAACATAGAAAAAAGCAGGGAAAATGCACCCGCTTCCTTTTTTCACTCGGTCGGGACTATAGTAGAGGGGAGGAAAAAGCGGAAAACGCTCCAGCTTCATAGGAACACCTACTGGGGGGCATCCTGTCCGGCTCCATATAAAAAACGAAACCGCGTCCAAAGCAGCCGTCTCGGGGAGCTTTTCAGAGGTGGACGCTTACAACCGTGTTTCGTTTTTTCCATTACGCCTTGGTTGGTGTTCCTAAGATCTTCCGCTTATTTCCCCTTTTTCCTCGGCCTAGCTTTGACTCTCCCACGTGTCTTATTCTGGGGCTTTCCAAGGAGTTTCTTTGAGAAATAACCCTTCGTGGGACAATACCGAAGAAGACTGAAAGCTTGGTTCTCCTTATTCAATGCTACCTTGACACGTCAAACAGGCGTATTTGATGGCTCGTTCTCCCTTGATTCACCAACGCCCTTCGAAGCTCAAGCCATAGACAGAAAGAGCATTTGCTCCCTTGAACCTCTAAATACCAGGTAACTAGAAATCACAATAGCTCGCAGGAGAAGCAGGTTTCCAGGCGGAGCGACTCCGGAACCCTACTTAGCTGAACAACGAATTCACGGGATCCAGAAGCGGTACCTCTGTATTCCCTACGGAGCGGCTACTACTTTACCGCTTCCCCGTGAATCGTTGTGCAGCGGACAGTCTATACTCCTTTGCGGGGTGTAGGCTGGAGCGCAGATCGGAAACCTGCTTCTCCCCTCAACAGCTACTTTTTGCCTATTCCAATCCATACTTCTCCAGTTTACGATATAGCGTGGACAAACTGATCTGCAGCTTATTTGCGATGGCAGCCTTGTCCTGAGCGTACGCATGATCTGTAAAATAACGATGTAGGACAGATCGCTCGTAGTCCGCCAGCAACCGTTCCAGACTGTGTACCTGATTCTCTGTTCGTTCTCCCTCTCCAGGAGAAAGCAAATATTCCGGTACATCCTCGAACCCGATCTTGTCACCCTCCGCCATATTTACCATGTACTCCACCGCATTTTCCAGCTGGCGTATGTTTCCCGGCCAATCGTATTCGATGAGTCGTTGCGCCAGTGCAGCATCGAGCTGACACGGGCTTTTTTGCAACAGAGTCGAAAACCGGTACAAAAAGTGATGAAGGTACAGCGGAATATCCTCTCGCCGTTCTCGCAATGGACGTAAGCGCAGCGGTATGACATTGAGTCTGTAATACAGGTCTTCCCTGAATGTCCCTTCCCGTACCATCTGCTCCAAATCCCGATGAGTCGCTGCAATGACGCGCACATCTATGCCAATCGTTTTGATCCCACCTACTCGATCGACTGTCTTTTCCTGCAAGACTCGCAGTAGCTTGGGCTGGAGCGCCAACGGAATGTCGCCGACTTCATCGAGGAAGATGGTACCTTTATGTGCCAGCTCGAATTTCCCTGGTTTGCCCTCTCGCCTCGATCCGGTGAAGGCTCCCCCTTCATAGCCGAACAGTTCACTTTCCAGCAGACTCTCCGGGATTGCTGCACAGTTGATGGCCACGAATGGATAGCGGCTCCTGGTGCTCTCGCTGTGAATCGCTCTCGCTAACAGCTCTTTGCCCGTCCCGCTTTCCCCGCGAACCAGAACCGTGGAAATGCTATTCGTCACTTTCCTCGCTTTGGCAATCACATCACGCAGCCCAGTCTCTGCCCCGATTAATTGCGCATAATAAACCGGATTAGCGGATGCTTCAGGCTTTTCCTCCTGAATGTGACAGCTCTTTTCCAACTCAGCATCCAACTCCAGCAGCTTGTGCTCGATCAGCGAGCTGATATGCTGCAAAAAGGGCATCCACTTTTCCGAATGGTGAAGCATCTTTTCCTTTTGCTCAGTGGAAAACCCGATGATTCCGATGACCCCCACCGTCTTTTCCCGCTTGTGCACCGGAAAGCCGATGGTCCCCAGCTCCCGGCATTGCATTAAAAACTTGCAGTTCATGCACTGCGACTCGTTTTTTTTCATGTCGAAGATCATACCCGGTTGCCCGGTCTGCAAAATCATCCGAAAGAACGACCCTTCCGGTGCAGGCAATCCAATGAGTTCTTGATAATAGCCCGTTCCACTCACACGGATACCTTGCTCATCCAGAATGGTGACATCCAGCCCCAGCACTTTCGAAATATTGTCTGCGTATGATTGAATGAATTCCTCTATGCGGGAAAATTCGGTCATGTCGGCCCTCCTGCATTACGTTCCTAGTCCTTTACGACTGATGCCACCAGTAGTTGGGACAATGCCTGCTCCAAGTCCCTGATGATGTCCTGTGCATCCTCCAAGCCGGTAGACAATCGAATCAAACCGTCTGTGATATTAAACTTGACCCGTTCCTCAGCTGGAATGGAAAAGTGGGTCATCGAGGCAGGATGCTGCACCAGTGTTTCCGGATCTCCTAGACTAAACGATATCATAGCGAGGCGCAGCGCGTTAATGAAAGATTTGGCTGCCTCGTAGCCACCTTTGACCTCGAACGAAACGATTCCCCCCATGCCCGCCATTTGCCGTTTGGCGAGCTCATGCTGCGGATGTGAAGGAAGTCCTGGATAATACACCTTTTCGATGGCAGGATGCTCAGCCAAAAAATGAGCGACTGCTTCTGCATTGTGGCAGTGCTGCCGGACGCGCAAGCCAAGGGTCTTGAGTCCACGCAGGATCAGAAAAGCGTCCCAAGCGTTCAGATTTTGTCCGAGATCACCCATGATGTGCTTACGCATGAACTGGATGTTGTCCCGCTTCCCTACGATAAACCCGGCAATCACGTCTCCGTGTCCATTCAAGTATTTGGTAGCGCTGTGGACAACTACATCTGCCCCAAGCTCGAGCGGCCGTTGCAAATACGGCGTCATAAAGGTGTTGTCTACGATCACGGTAATTCCTCGTGTATGTGCCAAGCGCGACAAAGCTGCGATATCCAGCACAGTCAGGCAAGGATTCGACGGCGTCTCGATGTACAGCACCTTGGTCTGGGGCAAAAACGCCCGTTCTACCGCGTCCAAATCTGTACAATCCACAAAATCGGCTGAAATGCCGTAGCGAGGCGCCAGTGAAGTGAGAAATTTGTGGCTGCCTCCATAGACGTCACGTGTACACACGACATGGTCGCCTTGTTGCAGATAAGCGAGCAATGCCCCTGAGATGGCAGCCATCCCGCTGCTTACTCCCAATGCAGCCTCTCCATTCTCCAATGAAGCGATTTTGACCTCCAATGTCGCGATCGTCGGATTGCCGTAGCGTCCGTAATAGGTTCCTTCCCGTTCGCCAGCTACGCAAGCTGCCGCTGCATCCGCATCAGGAAAAGCGTAAGCGACTGCTGGAACGATTGCTGAAACGACTGCTCCTGTTTTCTGACATGGCTCTTGTGCTGTATGAATGATGGCAGTATCCATTGCCCATTTGGTCGTCGTCATCTTTTTTGTCTCTCCTTTTTCCTTCTAGTATTCCTTTGATATAGCAAGGAACGTGCCAGATACAGAAAGCGCATGGAAACGCCATTCCTTCGCGGCTCTGCTTACCGTTTTTCGCAATGATGCAAATCTGTTTTTGTTCTGCGCAAGAAAAAAGCCGTCAGTTCAACCAACGGCTTTTCTCACTTCTGCATTCCTATTTTGCAAAAAAGGAAACCACTCCTTATACAAGGGAGCCTCCACCACTTTTTCTGTACTTCAAAATGCCTTCCGCAGCACGGTAAGAAAGTGCACCCATCGTTCCTGTAGGGTTATAACCACTGTTGTGTGCGAAAGCAGATGCACCCACGACAAACACATTCTCAGCATCCCACATTTGCAGGTAGTTGTTAACGGCTGACGTGTCCGGTGAAGCTCCCATAATCACGCCTCCCGTATTATGTGTGGATTGGTAAGGGGTGATATCGTAAGGTCCGAGCTTCCTGTTGATTTCAATTTTGCTGCTGGCCCCCATTTCTTTGACAATTTCCCCGCACTTGTCCGCACAATAAGCAGCCAGTTGCCGATCCTGTTCTTCAAAATCATACGTGATGCGCATGAGCGGATCGCCAAATACGTCCTTGTAGGTCGGGTCCAAATCCAAGAAGTGATGCTTAAATGGCATGGATGCTCCCTGCGCCCCTACCGACACAAACCTGTTCGCATACTTGATCGATGCTGCCTTGAAATCTTTCCCCCAGCTAGGAGTACCCTCGGGAACTTTGTTGTTGGCGATCGGACGCAGACCCAGCTGCGAAAGACTGATATTCGCTCCATGAATGAAATTTAGATCTTTGTGATCAAAGTTGTCCCCGTTGTAATCGTCGAGACACATGGCTAGAGACCCTGCGCCGGCATACAGATTGAATTCCCGATCATCAAAAAAGCCGACTGCTCCTCCTCGGATGACCTGATAAGCGTAGTTCTTTCCGATTACGCCTTTGCCCGTTGTCGGATCGTATGGACGGCCTAGCTTGGACATGAGCAGCAGTCTTGTATTGTTAAAGACATAGCTGGTCAACACAACGATATCCGCTGGCTGTTCGATTTCTTCGCCAGTCGTGATATCGGTATACATGACACCTGTCGCCTTATTTCCATTATGTAAAATGCGTCGAACTTGCGAATGCGTGCGGATCTCAAATTTTCCGGTCTTTTTCGCAATAGGGATGACGGTAACGACTGGATCCGCCTTAGCACCATATTCACATCCAAACCGCTCACAGTAACCGCAATACTGACAAGCTGCCCGAGAGACACCATCCGGGTTCGTGTACGCTTCCGAAAGATTTGCCGATGGCATCATGTAAGGATGCAGATTCTTCTTTTTGGCAGCTTCTTGGAACATCTTTATACTGGGAGTCATCTTCATCGGCGGTGTCGGATACGGCTGTGAACGCTTGCCTCCCATAGGATTTTCCTCACCGGAAATCCCTGCCATCCGCTCAAATTTGTCGAAGTATGGCTCCAGTTGATCGTACGTGATGCCCCAATCCTGAATCGTCATGCCGTCCGGAATTTTCTTTTCTCCATACCGCTCGATGGTCTTGCTGCGGATTTCAAAGTCATACGGCAAAAAGCGGAAGGTCTGTCCATTCCAGTGAACACCGGATCCACCCAAGCCTGTCCCGAGCAAGAAAGATCCATAAGACCGCATCGGTAGCGCACGGACACTGTTTTTACTCCGGAAAGTGATTGTTTCCTTGGACAGGTCCTGCATCATTTCATAGCGCATCGCATAACGAAGCTCATCGTGCACCATAAAGTAGTCTTCCGTTTTTCTTTCCTTGCCTCGCTCTAATCCGACGACAGTCAAGCCTTGCTTGGTCAGCTCGGATGCGATGACTCCTCCGCCCCAGCCAACGCCTACGATGACCACGTCGACTTTCGGTAATTTCTTGGCCATGTCTGTTAGTCCCCCTTAATGTTGATGATCCCGCAAACTCAAAGGGGCCATCTTCACAAACTCGTCCTTCTCGATGACTTGTGTATAAGCCATTTGATTACCCGGGTAATTTCTCATCTTCCAGCCATCCATGTTTTTATTGCCTCCGTATAGAGGGTCAGAGTAGACGCCTTCGAGCGTACTCGCACGGAGCATTTTGAAAAAGGCACTGGCAGAAATCGTGGTCAATTTCACTTCGTCTGATTCAAATGCCTTCAACACGGCATCCTGCTGTTCGGGCGTAAGCTCATAAAACCTTTTTTTCTGTGTGCTATTGCTGTAATTGTTCATTTCTTGGATACCAATATCAAAAATCTCCCGGCGCTTCAGCCTGCCTTGATAGCCTTGGGTCACTTCTCCAGGATAAAAAGGACCTGACATGTAATCACGCGAGTTAAAGCCCCAGTCTCCAGCCAACTGGTGATCGATGAAATAAGCCGCCCCAAGTGCCTTTGCTCCTGGTCCGATATCGTCCTCAGGGAAAATTCGCTCGCAGGCAGCATCAACCACCTTGAATTGTTCGGGAGTGAAGTACATTAATGCCTGATTGAAATCTGCTGCAGGAGCAGGTGTCGCTCCTGGTTGCTGCGGTGCTGGTGCTGGAGTTCTGTTGATCAAGCTCCCTGCCACTCCACCAACAACCAGTCCACCGATCACGAGTCCGGAGTTCTTCAGAAAGTTCCTCCGTGATACAGGTTGTTCATTGCCATTATTTGTTTGTGCCAACACTACCACCTCCTGATGTCTCTATTCACCTGTTTGTGCATATTTTCGACAAGCTAAACGGCTCTACCTTAATTTTTTCCAACATCCTCCTTAAATACTCAAAGAAGCGTCAGAGCACGATAAAAGTAGGCAGAAAGAAAAGGTGGAGGGATCGACATGAAACGCTTTGGAAAATGGATGGGTACCGGAGGATTGGGTATCGTTCTCCTGCTAACCGCTTGTAACAATCAGGCTGCACCACAGCCACAGCCGACACGGACTCAGAATCAAGCCGCACCGGGCGATATCGTCATTCCTAGCGTAGACAGAGAAAAGAAAGTGACCACGAACTCACTCGGGACGACCTCTAACGGAATGGGCACGAATGTCTACAGCAGCATCGGGAGCTCCCACCTCCATAGCGACGGTCCCTCAACTAAACTAGAAGCGCAGTTGAATGCAGCTGGTGTTCATGGTATTCAAGCACTGGTTCTCAAAGATGCTGTTGTCATCTGCCCAGCTACGACAAGAAGTCTATCGGTCAACCAGCTGGATCCGATGCAAACCCATCTTCTCAGCAATTTCACGGGTAGTTCAGCACGGGGGAATGAACACACGACGCCTGGTACAGCCGGTACATTGGGAAGAAGCGATATCAACACGACCCTTTCACAAGCTCGTGCGCATATTCAAAAGTTGTACGGTAAAAATACTCGTGTACTGACCGTCACTTCCAAACCAGGAATCGATGCATTCGAGCAGGCGAAAAAACACATGCGCGAAACTGGTCAGGATGCAAATGCGCCAACGATTAACACACTCTTGCGCGAAGCCAAACGATAGTCGTTTCCATACAAAAAAGGGACAAGCATCGCGCTTGTCCCTTAGTTTCTTGTAAAAGCCATGATTTCTTTTACTGTTTCCTCCGGATGCGACACCATCAAGAGATGAAGCGACCCTGGAATCGAGTGAATCCTTGCTTGTCTGACCGACTGTTGATAAAAAGCAGCTGCTGCTCGACTGAATTCTCGCTGTTCATCGTCAGGCAAAAGTCTCCAATCTGCGAGAAGTAGCAGAACCGGACAAGTGACTGCTTGGAACAGCGCCTCTTTATCAAAGGTAGCATAATCGCTAAAATAAGCGGTAAAAGCCTCTCGCGACAAACGGTACCCAAACTTGCCGTCTTTTTTTCGCTCCAGCTCTGATGCCATCCAGCCCTCGGGCAGATTACCGATTCCATAGCGGCGGGCAAATTGTCGCTCGGCCTCCTCTACGGAGGGAAACCTCGCTGTTGTCAATCGCTCCACCACATTCTGCAAATGGAAGCCTGGCATCTCCCCTAACTGGTAAAAGCCTCCGTCAAGCAGGATGAGCCGGGCAATTCGCTGGCGCTCCCGAACGGCCAACATCTGCGCTGGTACTGCGGAAAAGGAGGAGGCTACCACCGTCACCTGATCGAGCTCTTCTGCATCCAGCACTCCCATCAGATCGTTTACGATGGCCTCAAAGGAAAACACAGTCGTATCGGCAGAATGACCATGCCCTCGCAAATCGACGGCAACCACACGATGATGCTGAGCCAAGGCAGGAATGATCCCCGCAAACAACATTTTAGTATTGCGGATCGCATGCAAGAGCAACAGGACAGGAGCATTTGCTGGCCCAGCGAGACCATATTCCATGACAACCCCTTCTCTGGCCACCGTTTTGATTGATGAAAAAATCGGATCATTCATGCGTCTCTCACCTCGGCTATTCGTCGAATTTCATCCTATCCAGTCTGGTCTGCTTGACTTTCACCAAATAGAGCAGATATACCAGACCCACAAAAGTCCACATTAAACCAAGAATCATGGATTTGATATCCAGATTGACCCACAGAAAGCCGACAAATGTCGCACCAATCAACGGAGATAGGAGGTATCTCCACCAATCTGCCACTCGCAAGCGCTTTTGTCTCCACACGTAGTAGGCAATAACACTGATATTGACAAAGCTAAAGGCGACCAATGCCCCGAAGTTGATAAAGGACGTAGCCGTCAGCAGGTCCAAAAACAGCGCCGCCATCATCAGGAGGCCGACTAATAAAACGTTGTATAACGGTGTTTTCAGTCGAGGGTGAATATACCCGAACCATTTCCTCGGCAAATATCCGTCCCGTCCCATAGCGTACAACAGACGCGTCACACTGGTGACAGAAACGAGGCCCGAAGCCAATGTAGACGATAAAGCCGCTGCCAGGAACACGAGTTGGAATATGGTGCCCCCGATGGATAGAGCGATTTCTGCCGACGCCGCTTCCGGGTCGGAAAAGACCGAAGCATCTGGAAATAGCGACTGGGAGAAGTAGGAAGCTGTGATGAACAACGTCCCTCCTCCCAGAGCAACGAGCAAAATACCACGGGGAATCGTCTTTTTCGCATCGACCGTTTCTTCCGTCAACGTAGTCACGGCATCAAAACCGAGGAAAGAAAAGCAAAGAATGGACGCTCCTGAGAGCAAAGCTGCAAAGGACATGTCTGGCGAGAAAAACGGACGCGCGGTAAATACCTGTTCAACACCGCCGCCATGCATCAACCCTCTGATCGCCAATCCCGCAAAAATCACTACTACAGATATCTGAAACAGCACGAGGAAGGAATTCACCGATGCCGTCACGGTTACCCGGAATACATTGAGCAAGGTTATTAAAAGAATAAAGCCAACAATCCACCAATGTGTAGGGACATCGGGAAACACGGATGACAGATACACGCCCGTCAGCAGCGCATTAATCATCGGCAAAAATAAATAGTCCAGCAAGGAGGCCCATCCTACCAGAAATCCGGCATACGGATGTATTGTCTCCTGCGTATAGGTGTAGGCCGTCCCTGACGAAGGAAAGACTCTCACCATTTTCCCATAGCTCGCTGCGGTAAACAGGATGGCCAGAAGAGTGACCGCATAAGCTGCAGGAACATGCCCCCCAGTCTCTTGGGCCACAATGCCAAACGTATCAAAAACAGCCATTGGCGCCATATAGCCGAGGCCGATCACAACGATATGCCATAATTTCAAGCTGCGTTGGAGCTCTGTTTTTCCGTTCACTGCCTGTCCCCCTTCATTCACAATATGAATAATTATACCCACTATCCAGAAAATATCTAGAATAGAAAACTTTGCTTTGCCATGCCTCGGTGCGGGAAGGACCTCCGTGACACTTGGACTTTCCGGAAGTAAAAAGAAAAAACGCTGTCGGACACAGTTCCCTATGCCCACAGCGTTTTGATATTCGGTTCTTCCGTTATCCTTTGGGCAGTTCAAACGAGCTCTTCAGCGAAACGATACGGTTGAAAACAAGCTTCTCAGCCTTCGTATGCTTTGGATCTACGTTGAAATAACCATGGCGGAAGAATTGGTATTTATCTTGAGGCTGCGTGTCCTTCATGTTTGGTTCCACAAATCCGTTTTGGACTTCAAGCGAATTCGGATTGATGTTGTCCAAAAACGTCCCTTCGTTATCCTCTTCATCGAGAATCAAAGGCTCGTACAGGCGGAATTCAGCCGGAACTGCCCTAGTCGCTTCTACCCAGTGGATCGTTCCTTTTACTTTCCGTCCGGTAAAGCCGCTACCGCTCTTGGTTTCCGGATCATACGTGCAGTGCAGCTCGATCACGTTGCCATCGGCGTCTTTGATCACGTCGTTGCATTTAATGAAATAAGCGTTCTTCAGACGCACTTCATTTCCAGGGAAGAGTCGGAAGTACTTGCTCGGCGGATTTTCCATGAAGTCGTCTTGCTCAATGTAGATCTCACGGGAAAACGGGATTTGTCTGCTGCCCATCTCTTCGTTTTCCGGGTTGTTTTCCGCATCCAGCATTTCCACTTGGTCTTCGGGATAGTTCGTGATGACCACCTTCAACGGATTCAGGACAGCCATCGTACGGGGCGCCTTTAATTTCAGGTCTTCCCGGATAAAGTGCTCCAGCATTTTTTCATCGACCGTGCTGTTGCTGCGGGCTACCCCTACTTCACGAGCGAAGGTACGGATCGCTTCAGGAGTAAAGCCACGGCGGCGGAACCCTGCAATGGTCGGCATGCGTGGATCGTCCCAACCGTCCACAATATTTTCGTCTACGAGCTGTTTCAGCTTTCGCTTGCTCATGACGGTATTGGTCAAATTCAGACGAGCGAATTCGTACTGACGCGGAACATGCTGCATCTCACACTCGGCGACGACCCAATCGTACAAAGGACGATGGTCTTCAAACTCCAGCGAACAGAGTGAGTGGGTCACGCCTTCGATCGCATCCTCCAGCGGATGAGCAAAGTCGTACATCGGGTAGATGCACCATTGATCTCCCGTGTTGTGATGAGACGCATGGGAAATGCGATAGAGAACCGGATCACGCATGTTGAAGTTCGGAGAGGTCATGTCGATTTTGGCACGAAGCACTTTTTCTCCGTCCTTGAACTCGCCTTTGCGCATCCGTGCAAACAGATCGAGGTTTTCCTCCACGGAACGATTGCGGAATGGACTGTCCACACCTGGCTCCGTCAAAGTACCGCGGTACTTGCGCATGTCTTCGGCAGAAAGGTCGTCTACGTACGCTTTCCCTTTTTGAATGAGGAGTACAGCCCGATTGTACATTTCCTCAAAGTAATCGGAAGCGAAGAACAGCCCGTCCCAATCAAAGCCAAGCCATTTCACGTCTTCTTTAATCGCGTTGACGTACTCCGTGTCTTCTTTGAGAGGATTGGTATCATCAAAACGCAAGTGGGCTTTTCCAGAAAACTCGTGTGCCAATTCAAAGTTCAGGCAGATCGCCTTTGCATGTCCAATATGAAGATACCCGTTCGGTTCCGGGGGAAATCGGGTAATGACTTCTTTTACTTTGCCTGCTTCCAAGTCATCGATCACAATATTGCGGATAAAGTTAGATGACGCTACCTTGTTTTCCAATGAGATCAACCTTTCACTTCACCTTTACATTCCATAATACTGATTCTCCCTCCAGAGTTCAACAAAATCGGGCCGTAGTCCGGCCCGTTGCGTCTTTCACCCTGCCTATTTTCTCGACGCTGGCCGGTAATAGAGCTGAATCACGGAGTCGAGAGGTATGTGATGCTCCAGAATGGCGTGCAGCTTTTTCTGATGCTCGGGGAGAATCAGATGCTTCAGCGGCTGTTCGACATGATTGAAATGCTCGAATGCTCCCGCCGCAATTTCATCCCATTGTCGATAGTAGCGCAGTAAATCGTCTGGCATCACCCGCGAGCGATTCGTGCCCTCCTCCGGGAAACAATCAAAGGGTTCATCCAAGTTCAAAGTTCCGTAATCATCTGTCAGTTCTTCACCCGGCTGAATATCTCGTGCTGCCAGCTCCATATCGTACATCGTCGCTACACAAGTCGCATGGAAGCTATGATTCACATACCGGGCTTTATCCCAACAAAGGATGTACTTGCCGAACTGGTTTTTAAACGAATATTTTTGCACGTCCTGTTTTCGTAATGGATCCAGTGTTTCCACGAAAGCTGGATCCAATACCTGATCCAGGTCATCCATGGCCCACACAATCGTCCCTTTGGGAATGAATTTGGTCGCAAACACACCGTACCCGATTTGATCATTGATGTAGCGTAATTCAGTATCGGGATGCATCATGGTCCTGTTTCACTCCTTGGCGAAGCCGCCTTTTTCTTATCATAAGCAGTTCGCTGAGAGGAGGTTACGATTGTCTGTAAAAAACCGAGGAAATTACCTGACATTCAATTGGACACAGCCATCCTTTGCCCGCGCCCATCACGAAAAGCCGCCTGAAGCATGGCTCCGGCGGCTTTTTTCATGCAATCCTCTACACAAACTCGAGCATCCGATCTGGGTGATTCGTACAAATCTGCACGTCTGGATGCCACAACATGACGGTGCGTATGTGCTCGGGATCATCCAATGTCCACGCGACCACCTTATATCCTCGTTCGATCGCTTCGACAGTCAGCTCGCGGGTCAAGTACGGATACCCCATGGAAAGAATGTTTGCTCCCGCTTCTTGCAATTGCTCCATCATCAGCACGGGGCGTCCGGAAACGATCAAGCCTGTCAAAACGGTGGCATCCAGCTCACGCACCTGGCGGATCAGATCATGGTCAAACGACGTGATGTAGACCTCGTGCTTCATATCATGCTGTTCCAGGAGTTCCAATACCTTTTCCGCAATACCCGGATACATATCACTCGTCGCTTTCAGCTCGATATTCAGCGTGCAACGACCTTTGACTGCCAGCAATGCTTCTTCCAACGTCGGAATGCGCTCTCCTGCAAATTTCTCGTCCAACCAGCTACCCGCGTCCAGTTCACGCAACTCTTCCAACGTGTGATTCTTGACGAGTCCTTTACCATTCGTAGTGCGTCCCAGCGTAAAATCGTGGATGAGCACAGGAACTCCATCGCGAGACAGCTGCACGTCAATCTCCATCGCCTGAATCGCAGGCTCTGCCAGCGCAAGTCGAATCGCAGTCATTGTATTTTCCGGTGCCTTGCCCGACCACCCTCGATGTGCCATGCAAATGTTCATGTCGCTCACTCCTCGTTTTTGTTATTTTTTCAGAAGCTTTTGTCCTTTTTCCGCAGCCTTTTGGATCGCTTCGTCTACGCTCGCCTGACCCAATACTGCCCGTTGGATCTCCGTCATGATGACTTCTTGCAACTCTTTGTAACCTGGTACCATTGGGCGTGGGGAAGCGTATTGCAGCTGGTTGACCGCCACTTGGAAGTTCGGTTCTTTTTCATAGGCTTTTTTCATATCTTCCGATTCTACTGCTTCCGTCGTGACAGGCATGTAGCCGGATTCCAGTGAGAACGGAATGGTTTGTTTGGTATCTGTCATCCATTGCATGAATTCCCAGGAAGCTTTCTTCTCTTCATCGCTCGATTTCGCCAGCATCACCAAGTTGGCTCCGCCTGTTGGGGCTCCGTAGTTCTTGTTAGCTGGCAAAAACCCTGTGCCCAAATCAAATTTGGCATTTTCTTTCAAAGAGCGCAAATCACCTGTCGAAGTAAAAATCATACCGACTTGTTGATTGAGGAAATCTTGTTTTGCTACATCCCACGCGTTGTACTTCTCACCCGGAGGTGCTTTCATGATGCCTTCTTTCAGCATACTCGTCCAGAACTCCAGAGGCGCTTTCCCTGCTTCGCTATTGATCGCCAGCTCTTTGTTGTCATCGGTCAAGATTTTTCCGCCGCTTTGGAAGACAAGCGCTTCGTAGAACCAGATGTCAATCGCAGTAGAGAAGCCGTACGTAGCTGTTTTACTTCCTTCTTTTTTCGTCAGAGCTTGCGAGTATTGACGCAGCTCTTCCCATGTTTTCGGTCCATTCGGATCAAGTCCTGCCGCCTTCAGCATATCACGGTTGAGGTACAGCAGTGGAGTCGAGCGGTTGAAAGGAACGGCATACAGTTTGTCTTTCCAGTAGGAGTTCCCCATCAGACCGGGTATGTACTTCTTCTCCGATCCGTTCGCGTACGTCCCCAGATCCTCCAGTACCTTGGCGTCAGCAAATGCACCGATCGATCCTACCTCTACCATCGTCACATCAGGCTGATTGCCAGCGGATACGGATGCCAGTACTTTTGAGTGATTTTCGTAGTAGCTCCCCTGATACGAAGGCTTCACCACAATATCTTTATGCGAGGCATTAAAGTCCTTGACCATCTTTTCAATGTATTCCCCGTTTTTGCCGCCCAAGGCATACCAGAAATCGATTTCTACCGGTTTTCCAGCGCTAGCTGTCTGTCCTTGTGGTGCAGAGCTGCCACCAGCCTGATTGTTACTTCCTGACGCTTCCTTACTGCTGCCACACCCGGCCAGTACTGCCGTCACACTTAATACGCACGCCAACATGGATACCTGTAACTTTTTCACGTAAATATCCTCCTTTTAAGTGGTGTCGCTTATTTGGACTGATAGACAAACGCGCTGATAATGTGCCGCTGTGCGAAGAAAAAGACGACGAGAATCGGCAGGACGAGAATCATGTTGCCCGCCATGATGACGTTCCATTGTTTGCCGCCTTCCGCTGCCTTCAGCATCGAAATACCGATCGGGAGCGTCCGCACATTGTCACTGTTCGTCATGATCAGAGGCCAGAAGTAATCATTCCAATGGTAGATAAAGCTGAACAATCCAAAGGTAACTAGCACCGGCTTGGCCATCGGCACCATGATCGTCCACATGATTTTCCACTCGGACGCATCATCTAGACGTGCAGCCTCGATGACTTCGTCAGGTACTTGCATGAACGACTGGCGCAAGAGAAAAATTCCAAACGCACTGGCGCCAAAAGGAAGGATCAGGGACCACAAGGTATTGACCAATCCCCAGTGGCTCATCTCTACGTAGACCGGCAAAAAGATGACCTGCGCAGGAATCATCAGAGCGATCAGGCTCAGGCCAAACAGCCAGTTGCGCCCTGGGAAACGATACCGGGCAAAGGCGTAAGCCGCAGGTACCGCGATCAGAAACTGCAGGATCAAGATCCCTCCTGCTACCAAAATGCTGTTCATGACATACGTGAGAAAAGGTCCGGAGTTCCAGGCGATGCGGAAGTTCTCAAATTGCCACGAGTCCGGCCACCAGGTAGGCGGAAACTGATAGACTTCCGGCATGGTCTTAAAAGCAGTGAGAAACATCCATAAAAACGGGAAGAGAAATACCAGACCAACTGCCGCCAGCAGCACCCACTCCACCGTTTTCCATGCGGTTCGTCCTACTTGCATCATGAGCGAGCCTCCTCTCAGTTTGATCGATCTTATCGATAGTGAACTTTTTTCTCCATCAAGCGGAAATGCAGCAAAGTCAGCAATCCTACCATGACGAGCAGAATAACAGAGGCTGCGGAGGCAGCACCGCCGTTGTAGAAGTCCATGCCTTGCTCATAAATGTAAAAGACGAGCATGTTCGTACTGTTGACCGGTCCTCCCTGCGTCATGATGTAAATCGTGTCGAACACCTGAAAGGATGAGACTGTATTGATGACGAGCAAAAAGAATATCGTCGGGGAGAGCATCGGGACGGTAAGGCGAGTCAGGGTCCGCCACCAAGGTGAGTGGTCCAGCTCCGCCGCTTCGTAGATGTCTCGCGGGATACTTTGCATACCGGCGATAAAGACGAGCGTGTTGTAGCCGACTCCCTTCCAAATGCTGACCAGAATCAGAGAGACCATCGCACTCTTGGTGTCTGACAACCATGTGTATCCGGGCAATCCGACCATTTCCAATAAGGCGTTTAACAATCCGTACTGCGGGTCCATCAGCCACATCCACAGCATCGCGATCGATACGAGTGACACAATATGCGGGCTAAAAACAGCAGCCTGAACGATCCCGTAGACTTTTGCTTTACGGTTGAGCCACAGCGCCAGCATAAAGGAAATGCATATCCCCAAGCCTACCGTTGCTACGGTATAGACGAGCGTATTACCCAATACTTGCAGGAAATCTTCCTCCATCATCAAGGCCGTAAAGTTATCAAGCCCTACGAACTCCATCTCCTCGAGATTCAGCAGCGACCAATCAAAGAAGGAAAGGTAGATCACATACGCAATGGGAAAGAAGAAGAAAAGGGCAAAAAACAGCATAGCCGGAGCGACATACAGGTAAGGCCGTAACCGTTCCATCCAGTCGATCGGGACTCCTGATAGCTTTTGGGTCACCTGATTTCCTGTCCCGGCAAGCTCTGGGGCGGTAACCGCTTTGCGCATTAGACCACCCCTCCAGCCAACGCGTGCTGATTCGCTCGTCCTGCCACTCTCCCCGTCCGCTTCCCGGTTGCTCGATCAAATTCGTAAATGTTGGTGACGTGAACGGCCACCTGTACATGAGTGCCCATTTGAATCGATGTTTCCGTGTCTACTTTGACGACCACTCGACCTTTTTCTGTTTCTACGTGACAGAGAGAATCCGAGCCCAAGATTTCGCGCGAGATGACGATTCCTCGCAGCGTCCGCAGCTCAAGTGACGCGGCTGGCACCGCTGACTCCGGAAGCAGCTGCGCTTTTTCCGGGCGGAATCCCCAGACGAGCGGGCTGTTTTCTCCATCGGCCACTACATTCATAGCCGGTGAGCCGATAAATTGAGCGACAAACAGGTTGTCTGGCTCTTGGTACAGCTCCAGAGGTGCTGCTACCTGCATGATATTTCCTTCACTCATGACGACAATCTGATCGCCCATCGTCATCGCTTCTACCTGATCGTGCGTCACATAGATAAACGTACTTCCCAACTGCTTGTGCAGACTGGTCAGCTCCACCCGCATTTGATTGCGCAGCTTCGCATCCAGATTGGAGAGGGGTTCGTCCATCAAAAATACTTTTGGCTTTTTTACCATCGCGCGCGCCAGGGCCACACGTTGACGCTGACCACCCGACAGCTGGGACGGCTTGCGCTTGAGGTATGGAGTCAAACCGACGATCTCGGCAATTTCCTCCACCAGTACCTTGCACTCTTTTTTCGAGGTCCCGCGGTTGCGCAGTCCGTAAGCGATGTTATCGTACACGCTCATCGTCGGATACAGGGCGTAGTTCTGGAACACCATCGCCACGTCCCGTTTTCCCGGCGGCAGCTGGTTGACCGTTTGATCCCCGATCATGACCTCTCCGCCCGTCACACTCTCCAACCCTGCAATCATCCGTAGTGTCGTGGATTTTCCGCACCCCGAAGGCCCTACCAGAACCGTGAACGATCCATCGGGAATCATGAGGTCAATCCCCTTCACCACTTGCTGATTCTGAAACGTTTTGGTGATCTGGTTCAACACCACTCGTGCCATCTGGATCAGCTCCCTCCCTGGATTTTTACCGCCAGCATTTCAGCGACAAATGCTTGAAAATCAGCGAAGCGGAAGTCAGGAATCGCGTATTGCCACTCTTCTTGTCCATACCATTCCAGCACGACGGAAGATACTCCGGCTCCTACAGCCGCGAGCACATCAAAACGACTGTCCCCGATCATCATCGCTTGCTCCGGACGTCTGCCCAGCTCTGCCAACGCCTTTTGGACTGGCTCCGCTGAAGGCTTGCCCCGCGACACATCATCTACAGTGACAATCGAAGCAAACAGATGATCAATTCCTGCCAGTTCCAGGCCAGCCACCGCAAATTCTCGTTGCTTGTTCGTGACGATCGCCAGTTCATACCCGGCTGCCTGCAGTTTCTCCAACCCTTCGCGGACAAAAGGAAAAAGCTTCACGTGCTGCTCGTGGTTTTCCCGTACGTAGGCAAAGTAGCGATCCAGCACTTCCTTTTTGTCAGGCGCACCAGCCGACGCTGCGACTGCCGCAAGAAAATCATCAAACGATTCTCCAAAGCGTGCGAGCAGTTCCTCCCGGCTAAAATGACCGGGTGCGTATTGATCCGCTGTAAAGGAAACGGCATCGATGACCGCGTCACGACTATCCAAGAGCGTACCATCGAGATCAAACAACAGAGCTTGAATCATGTACAAAACTCTCCTTCCACAATATGGGACTACCTACAGAGACCGCTGTCGCTCCATGCTGCAGTACTTGCTCCATCTGCTCCCGCTTGCGGATCAGACCACCCGCAATAATGGGGGTATCCAGCACGCTTCTGTACTCTTCGAGGAATTCAGGCAACAAGCCAGGCATCAGCTCTACTGCGTCGGGCTGTGTTTCCTGAATGGACTGCAACCCCGATTTCAGCGCATCGCTGTCCACCAAAAAATGTCGTTGTATTGTCAGCAGACCTTTTTGTTTCGCCAGTTTGATCAATGTGTTTCGCGTCGTCACAATCCCGTCAGGCTTGACGTAGTGGGAAAGAAAAGCAATGCCTTCCCGGTCGTAGCTGATTCCGCCGACCCGCTCCAAATGAATGAACACCGGAATTTCGCGGCTTTTGAAAAAATCCACGTATCCTTTGATCACTCCGATGTTTCCAATCGAAAGGACGGCCGCACTCAGGCTTGCCTCTGCTGCTTTTTCCAAATACCTCGCCTCTTTGACTGATGCGATGAGCTTGTACTGGCCCAGCCTCGCGAGGAATTCCTTTTGATTCATTTCCATGACCTCCTTTGATGCATAGCAAAAAACCCTGCGACACAACAATGCCAAAGAACTCTTGAGGAAAAGTGCTTGGGTTTTGCTGTCGGGGGTTTCTCCATGGCTCCAACCGAGGGAATCTGTTCACTTGTCACTTAGAATGTTACTGTAGCCGAGTTAAGGTAACGTGAAGGACATGTTAAAAAAGGGCAAAGGAAATGTGAATTGACAGCGACTAAAGAACAGACTTATCATAATCTATATTCAAATAATCAAATATTCAAAAGAAGAAGGGTTCTATCATGCAGTGGACGGGAAGATTTGAAGGCTATCGTATGCAGTCGTTCAGAAGAGATTGCGTGTCAGGATTGATTGTGGGGATTATCGCTCTGCCTCTTGGGATGGCATTCGCAATCGCCTCAGGAGTCAAACCGGAGTACGGCATCTACACAACCATCGTAGCGGGTGTATTGATTTCTTTATGTGGAGGATCTCGGTATCAAATTGGCGGACCTACAGGAGCGTTTATTCCCATTCTCTTTGCCATCGTCATGCAGTACGGTTATGAAAACCTGCTGATTGCCGGTCTTATGGCAGGAGTCATGCTCGTCCTCATGGGGATATTCCGACTTGGCACTCTGATCAAGTACATTCCTCGTCCGGTGACGATCGGATTTACGGCTGGGATCGCTGTCATCATTTTCAGTGGGCAGATTGTCAATTTCCTTGGGCTTCGTGACATTCAGAAGCACGAAGATTTTCTCTCCAACATGAAGGAAATTGTCATCCACTTCCCTACTCTCAACGTTTACAGCATCATCACAGCTTGCATTTGTCTCTCTCTGATTTTACTGACTCCACGTATTCTTCCAAAAGTTCCTGGGTCTCTGATCGGTTTGGTTATATCCAGTTTGGTAGCTGTGCTATTATTTGAAGAGAAAGTAGCAACCATTGGGTCAACATTTGGAGCCATTCCGAGCACGTTGCCTTCTTTTCATATTCCCGAATTAACGATGGAACGAATTCAATCCCTTCTGAGTCCCGCGATCGTCATCGCTCTCCTGGGATCTATCGAGTCTCTGCTATCTGCGGTGGTAGCTGATGGCATGACGAGTCATCGACATAACAGCAATCGAGAATTAATCGGCCAAGGCATCGCCAATATGATCACCCCCTTATTCGGCGGCATTCCAGCTACAGGTGCCATTGCTCGTACGGCGACCAATATTAGAAGCGGCGCCGTTTCACCTATGTCTGGCGTGATTCATGGTATGGTGGTATTGCTTGTCCTTCTTTTGTTTGCACCCTATGCCTCTCATATCCCTTTGGCAAGTATGGCACCCATTTTGATGCTTGTAGCTTGGAACATGAGCGAACGCAAGGAATTTGCTCACATCCTCAAAACGAGAACCAGCGATTCGGTCGTTCTCCTACTCACATTTTTACTAACGGTTCTGACGGATTTGACATTCGCCGTGGAGATTGGTCTCGTTCTATCTGTTCTCCTGTTTGTCAAACGAATGAGCGGAACCTTACAGGTAGCGAAAGCACTTCCTGACCCATCTCAAAAGCATCAAAAGGTCATGTCCCACATGGTTTCAGAAGGGCATGATTGCCCTCAGATCAGCATTTTCACCATCGAGGGGCCGATTTTTTTCGGAGATGCGAGCATGCTGGAAATGTCCATCCTGAGCAAGATGTCTTCCAAGCCAAGCATATTGCTGCTGCGCATGGGAAACGTCCCGTTCATGGATACTACGGGTGAAGCTAACTTGGCCAATGTGGTTAGACAATTTCAAAAACAGGGAGGAACGGTTATCCTCTCTGAGTTACAAACTCAGCCCAAAGAACTCCTACAACGTACCGGACTCTATCAACTGATTGGAGAAGCTCACCACTTTACAAATACTGGAGAAGCTATCGACTTCGCCCTTACTGATGTAGATCTCACCAAATGTCTGGGCTGCAAACACCTTGCGTTTCGGGAATGTGTTACTCTGTCTGAACCACAAGGAAAACATGCACAAAGTCTTGCAGTCCAGCAGCGAGAGTAAACGACTCAAAAACGGAGGATTTTTTCATTGAATTTAGAACTACAGCAATTCAAAGCTGATTTTTTCAAAGCATTGGGTCATCCGTTGCGTATTCGCATCCTGGAGCTGCTATCTGAAGGAGACAAGAACGTAAACGAGCTCCAGGGCTTGATTGGCAGCGAAGGCTCCGCTGTTTCCCAGCAACTCGCCATTTTGCGCAGCAAGAACATCGTATACGGAACAAAGGACGGAAATAAGGTCACCTACTCGCTACGAGATCCAATGATTATCGAGCTTTTATCGATAGCCCGGCAAATTTTCAACAATCACCTGATCGATGCGATTTCCATGCTCGACCGATTCAACGAAGAATAGAAATGCCCAGGATGCAAAATATGCTCCTGGGCATTTTTCCGTCTATTTTAAACAACCACAACAGCATCCAAAGCAATCAACGCTTCCGCTTCGATGGCTTTTGCCAATGTTTCCGTGTGAGGATTATAGTCTGCCAGCAAGTCTGTATCCGCAAAACCGTCAATCGCCAAAATGGAGCCTGCTTTCATTCCCCGAAGAGCCGCAATGACGAACAATGCGGAGTTTTCCATCTCGACTGCCAGCACCCCTGCTTTTTGGTACAGCTTGTGCGGGAATTCCAGTACGCCGTTGTAGAAAACGTCCAGCGTCAACGTGATTCCTTCGGCAATAGGCAAGCCGGAATCGCTAGTTTGTGCCGCCTCTACCAATGCCTCCGCTACTCGGCGGTCGGCAACTGCAGGAAATCCTGGTGGCACGAGCTGACTGGTCAAGCCGTCTTGACGTACCGCTGCCGAGCTGATGACGAGACTGCCCGGTTGGATCGCCTGTTGGTACGAACCAGCTGTTCCCACGCGGATGATGACCTCGACGCCGCCTTTTGCCAATTCCTCAAAACAGACTGCCGCTCCCGGCGAGCCTACTCCATGGCTGACGATGGCTACTTCGACGCCCTTCCACTCTCCAGCGTAGCTGTGGTATTCCCGGTTTTCCGCGAGCTGACGGTGATTGGTCAGCTTGGATGCGATCAACGCGGCACGCTTAGGATCTCCGCATACGATGACGCGCTTTGGCAGTAGTTCTGGTTCGATCTTTAGATTGGTCAGCATATTAATCAAACTCCTTTTTCTCCCACTCGTCTTCAGGGATCGGCAACGCTTCACCGGAGAACCGCTCTTCCCGGAAAGGATCTCCATTTAGATGAAAGCCGTTTTGCTCCCAGAAGCCAGGCTTATTTTCATGGATGAATTCAAAACCGCGCAGCCATTTCACACTCTTCCAGAAATACAGGTGCGGGACGACCAGTCTGAGCGGCCAACCGTGCTTGTCTGTCAACGGCTCACCATCGATGGAATGAGCCAAAATCACGTCATCGCGATCCAGGTCGCTGAGTGCCAGATTGGTTGTATAGCCTTGATCCCCATGCAGCATGACATAGGCGCTCTGTGGCATGACGCCAATCGCCTGCATGAAATCACGGAAACGAACGCCAGTAAACGCATTGTCAAAACGAGACCAACGCGTCACGCAGTGAATGTCGCAGGTGACCGTCGTCTGCGGCAAGTCCATGAACTGCTCATACGTCAGTGTCACTTCCCGGTCGACTTCCCCGAATACCCGCAGCGTCCACTCGCTCATATCGTATACAGGTACTTCTCCTTCATGGAGAATAGGAAACCGCTCCGTCAATACTTGCCCCGGAGGCAGGCGCAAGGCCAATGCCGGATCGACCGTAGGGACCTTCATTCGTTTGATACGTTCTGCCTTGTCCATATCGCACTACTCCTTTGTTTTACTATCTGAAAGTATAAAAATTTTAAGGATGATAGTATAAGCGTAACATAGCGAGACTTCGAGCGAAGTGAGAAAGCGAGACTTGTGCCCTTTGGGTACTAAGGCTTCGCCTGCACCAAAGGCTTGGTAAAGCCAAGTTTTCTAATCATCTCGTTGTGATCACGTCGGGATTAACGGGAGCTCTGTTGATTGCTTCCGGCCCGATTTTTCTCTTTTACAAAGAACATCGCCACGATCGTCAGCAAGTACGGCAGCATGGAGGTAAATTGAGTCGGCAAGGAAAAGCCCTGCAAGCGGATACTGAGCGCATCCATCAAGCCAAACAGGAAGCTGGACGCCAGGATGCCGAGCGGGTGTGATTGACCCATCATCATCGCTACCAAGGCGATAAACCCGCGACCCGCTGTCATTCCCTCCGTAAACATCGTGACCTGTCCCAATGACAGCTGAGCCCCTGCCAAACCGCACAAGACACCGCACATCGCGATCGCCAACACCTGCAGCCCCTTCACTTTGAGCCCGAGACTGCGAGCTGCGACAGGATTCATTCCTACCGCGAGCACACGGAACCCGGTAACCGTCCGGTAAAAGAACAAGTAGAGAAGAATGGCCGCGATAAACGCGAGATAGACCAGCGGGGAATGTCCGGAAAAAATATCTCCCAGCACTGGGATGTCTTTGATTACCGGAATGTCCAGCTTAGGCAGTCCAGCCATCTCCTTATCGTAAAACGCACCCTTCACACCGAAGATCGCACGCAACGCGAACGTCGTCAGTCCGAGTGCCAAAAAGTTAATCGCTACACCTACAACGATTTCATTGGCCTTCAAACTAATCGTCATATAGGCAAACAGCAGAGAAAACAACACGCAAATCAGCGCGGCAAACAGAATCGCAAGGAACAGACTACCCGTAAAATGATTCCCGACGATGGCAGAAAATGCACCTACCAGCACCAGCCCTTCCAGCCCTACATTGAAAATACCTACTCGTGCGCACAGCGCTCCACCCAATGCCGCCAACAAGATCGGCGTAACCATCCGGATGGTCGAACTGATGAGGGACCAATCAAGCAGCTCCATGTGATTCTCCCCCTTTTGCCTTCCGTTTTTTCCACCAGTCATAACTGAACTTGGCAGAAATGAATAGGATCAGCACCGCTTGAATGACGCTAGCCAGCTCCAGCGGAACCTCCGTATTTCGCTCCACACCCATTGCCCCTGTCTGGAACGCAGCTAGAAGAATCGAAGTAAAAATGATGCCAATCGGATTGGAATTCGCGAGTAGCGTAGCCATCATGCCTGTCCAGGCAAAGTTGGGCACCGTCAACGCACCATCCACAAATCGATAATGCGAACCCAGCACTTCTACCGTTCCTGCCAGTCCAGCCAAGCCTCCGCTGGCAAACATCCCGGTCAGCATCACCTTGATCTGGTTAATCCCTCCATACCGGGCAAACAACGGGTTTTGACCGAGCATCTTGACCTCATAGCCAAATGGCGTATAACGGATCACCCAAAACAGCAAAAGGGCAGCAGCGATTGCGAAGAAAAAGCCCGCATGAACGCTCATCCCGGCAAATAGCTTTGGAAGCCACGCGCTCTTGTCCAGCATCAAAGTCTGGGCGAGAGCAGCCGACCCTGTCCTGTCCTGAAACGGATCGCTCACCAAATAGCTGGCAAACAATACGGCAATATAGTTGAAAAGCAACGTGGAGATGAGCAGGGGAATACGGAATTTCGCCTCCATGTACCCTGCTAGTAGCGACCATAGCCCGCCGACTGTAATCCCCACGATGATACCTACCAGCATTTTTACGATACCTGGGGCAGGCAAATAAATAGCAACCAATGTCGCGCTAATGGCTCCTAGCACCATCTGTCCCTCGGCCCCCATGTTAAATACCCCTGCACGGAAGGCCAAAGCAAGCCCAAGTGCAATCAGCATGATCGGCGTCGCGCGTGCCATCGTGGAAGTAAAAAAGTAAAAGCTGCCGAATGCACCCTTCCACATTTCCTGGTATGTCCCCACGACCGATTCGCCTACTGCTGCAATCACTACCGCTCCGGTCAACAGCCCGATCATGACTGCCAGGATCGGCTGAACCAACGACTTACACAGCTCTCTGACTGCTGCCATGAACGTTTCCTCCTGCCATCAACACGCTGATTTTTTCTTCTGTTGCTTCCGATCTTGCCAGTTCACCAGCGATTCGCCCTTTATACATGACCAGAATTCGGTCTGACAAAGCGAGAATTTCGGACAACTCAGACGAAACGAGCAAAATGCCATCGCCGTTGTTCCGTTTTTCAATGAGAGCCTGATGGATGTACTCCATCGCCCCGATATCAACGCCGCGAGTCGGTTCAGCGGCAATCAACAGTGGCGTTTCCTGCCCCAGCTCTCTCGCCACGATCAGTTTTTGCAAGTTTCCGCCTGACAGATTGCCTGCCAACTCCTGCAGCTGCCGGGAGCCTGTTTTGATCGCAAAACGGTCCACCCATCCTCGTACCACCTGACGAAACGCGTCGCGCAGAATCACGCCGCGTCGATAGAAATCTGGTTTGCGTTGATAGCCCATCAGTGCGTTTTCCTCGACACTTTCCTGCTTGGCCGTTCCCCACAAGTAACGGTCTTCAGGAATATGTGCTACCCCAGCCATTCGGATTGTTTCCACCGACTTATTGGTCACATCGGCACTCTCTAAATGGATCTTCCCTTCCTGAACCGGACGCAAGCCACTGATAGCTTGGAGCAATTCCGACTGTCCGTTGCCAGATACACCAGCGATCCCCACAATCTCTCCATGGTGAACAGCAAAGCTTACGTTATCCAATAATGTCTGTTTCTCTCGCACTGTCACTTGATCCACGTGCAGCAGTCGTTTCCCATTCAGTGGGACGCGCTGGCTCAGCTGCTCCAGCTCCCTGCCCACCATCAACCTCGCCAGATCGTCCACATTCGTCTCATTCCTGGAAACGGTCCCCGTCACTCGTCCTCCGCGCAAGACCGTGATTCGATCCGACACTTCCATTACTTCCTGCAGCTTGTGCGTAATCAGGATGACGCTTTTTCCGCTTTCAGCCAAATAGCGGATCGTTTTCAGCAAATCCTTTACCTCTAGCGGAGTCAATACAGCCGTCGGTTCATCCAGCACGATGATTTCCGCTCCCTGGTACAACACTTTGAGAATCTCTACCCGTTGCTGTTCTCCGACCGAGCAGACAGACACTTTTGCCTGTGGATCGATGGGAATCCGGTACTGCTCGCTTAAGGCACGTACCTTTTCTACTGCTTCCGCGCGTCGGAAAAAACCAGCCTGCTTGGGCTCGTAGCCAATGACGATGTTTTCTGCCACGCTAAACTCTCCGAAAAGCATGAAGTGCTGATGCACCATGCCGATCCCGCTCTGAATCGCGTCATTGGGGCCGCGGAAAGCAACTGGCTTGCCATTCAGCACGATCTCGCCCAATGTCGGCTGTTCCATCCCGTACAACATCCGCATCAGCGTCGTTTTCCCTGCTCCGTTTTCCCCGACAATCGCATGAACCTCGCCTGCCTCCAGGGTGAACGACACGTTATCATTGGCAGTAAATTCTCCGTATTTCTTGGTCATCTGCTTCATTTCCAAGCGATATGTCATTCCCACTCCTCCTTCTCCTCATTTTCCCGCCGAATACACAAGCGACCGACTACACAGCTGTAGTCGGTCACCTAAATGCACGAGTGCTGCCAGCTATTAGAACGAGTCAGGAACTTTGCGAGTACCTGCGACGATCTCGTCATTGATGGCCTTCACCTTGTCCACCACTTCCTGGCCGATGAAAGCGTTCAGCGGTGTCTTGCTTTCGTGGGTCACGTAAGTTACACCCACACCTTTTTCCTTCAGTCCGTAGGTCACTACGCCTGGCTTCAGGGAGCCTTCTACAAACGATTTTACGGTTTCATACGCAGCTGCATCCGTGCCTTTCAGCTGAGAAAGAACGATGTGCGCTGGATCGATGGTCGTACGGTCAACATCTTGGCCTGATGTGTAGAAGCCTTTTTCCTTCGCTGCCTCAAAAACGCCCAGATCCCCTACTGCGGCCGCACCGTTAATGAAGTCAGCCCCTTTGGTTGCTTGGAGCAATGCCAGTTCTTTCGCTTTTGCCGGGTCAGAGAAGCTACCCACATAGTTAACGAGGAACTCTGCATTTGGATTCGTCGCTTTCATCCCCTCTTGGAATCCGCCTGTCCATTTTTTCAGAAGGGGAATGTCCATCGCTACAACCATGCCGACTTTATTTGTTTTGGTAGCCAATCCAGCAGCTGCGCCCATCAAGTACGCTGCTTCCTGTTCACGGAAGGTAACACTGCGGACGTTTGGCAAATCTACTACGGTATCAATGATCGCGAAGTTGCGATCCGGATTTTCTGCTGCTACCTTTTTCAACGCATCCTCTGCTTCAAAGGAGGAAGTGATGATCAGGTCGTAATTTTCTGCCACCGCTACGCGAAGATTCTCTTCGATCGCTCCATGGTCGGTGGACTCGATGCTTTTCACTTCCGCACCAAACTCCTGACCAGCTTTCTTGGCACCTTCATCCATTTGCTGGAAGAATGGGTTGACCCCGATTTTCTCTGGCAGGATCAGGGCAATGCGTTTTTTTGCCGCTCCCTCTTGTCCTGCTGCTTGTCCTTCTGGTTTATCAGCTGGAGAGCTGCCTCCTACCGGAGAGCTGCCTCCTGCCGAACATCCTGCTGCCAATACGGCAAATGTGGTCAATGCCAACAATAGTTTCTTCATGGTGTTCCCCTCTCTATCCAAAGCATTTATATTCGTTTTTTATTATTTACTTATGTAATGTACGGCTTTTTTACCAAAAAATCAATATAATTTACGTACATTACACCGAAATATACACTTAACGTTCGTTATTACTGTCACAATATCTCCATTTCGCTTGTGATAGACAAATAAAAAAACTCTTCCCTGAGGAAGAGTTTGCGTCCGGAACGGTCCTCTTCCTCATCTTCCAAGACTTTTCACCTGTCTTGTAGGAATTGGCACCAGTCTGTACAAGGTACAGTGGTTGCCGGGCTTCATCGGGCCAGTCCCTCCGCCGCTCTAGATAAGGTAGTAATTCTATAGGATTATAGTCAAATATATTTTAGCAGAACCGATCAAAAAAGCAAATGTTATTTCTATTCATATTATCTTATTTCTCTTGAAATGTCTGCTGCAGGCGATGCGACAATGTGTTGAGCTCACCCAGCTCTTCTGTGATTTCACGCACTTTTTGGTGTTGATTCTCCGCGGTAGCAAACAGTTCCTCCAGATTCGCTACGGATTCCTCTGTTACAGCTGTAATGGTCGACATCTCGACCGCTACTTCACCTGAACGCATTTTGACTCGGTCCATACTTGACCGTACATGCTCCGCCGCTGCCAGGAAGGTGACCATCCCCGCGCGTACTGCTTCAATCGATGCCACTGTTTTCACAGCCAGCTCTTGTCCC
>JARDZO010000224.1 GCA_029240815.1 Brevibacillus sp. | reverse complement strand
GAGATGGGAAACTTTTATCTGTTTGTCGTCATGTCCATCTTGCTCAGTATTCTTCCTGGTCCTGATACGGGACTAGCGACGCAAAATACCATTGCGTACGGACGAGGGGGTGGATTCAAAACCGTTTTTGGGATTACGAGCGGTTTGATCGTTCATACGTTAGCAGCGGTTTTTGGTCTATCTGCCATCATCGTAAAATCTGCGGTACTGTTTTCGGTCTTTAAATATGTGGGTGCCGTCTATCTGGTCTATATAGGTGTCACATCGCTATGGTCATTACGGAAAAACAAAGAGGCAGCACACGACGACATTCAAACCAAATACAAGAACAAATCGCCGTTTCGTCAAGGATTTTTAACGAACCTTCTGAATCCAAAGGTAGCCGTTTTTTTTCTGACGTTTCTGCCACAATTTCTTACGCCGGGCACAAAGCCATTTGTGCAATTTCTCGGCATGGGTCTTACGTACACGGTTTTAACCGTGCTCTGGTTTATCCTTTACGTGTCTTTCATCGATTACATTCGTTCGTGGATGAAAAAACCTTCTACCCAACGAGCTATTCAAGGAATCTCAGGGTTTGTACTCGTGGGCTTTGGAATTAAGCTTGCCTTCGAAAAAGCCCCTAGTTAAGGAAAACAAAAAGCGCTCCTCGCATCTTGAGGAACGCTTTTTTCATAAGCTTACAGCTTGTAGATCGCGGAGTATTTCTTCTCCAGGTAATTCATCAAGTACGTTGCATCTGTGCCTTCGCCCGTGATAGCCTGAACCAGCTCTTGAGGGCTCTTCATTTTTCCGTATTGGTGAATGTTCTCTTTCAGCCACTGACGGATCGGACCGAATTCGCCTTTTGCAATCAAATCTTCGTAACCGTTGATTTCCTGCTCCATGACGTGGGCAAACTGAGCAGCATACACATTCCCCAAGGAGTAGGTCGGGAAGTAGCCAAAGCTGCCTCCAGACCAGTGAACGTCCTGCAAGACTCCCAGAGTGTCAGTCGGAGGAACTACGCCCAGATACTCTTCCATTCTCTCGTTCCAGATCGTTGGCAAATCAGCGACTTTGAAGGTGCCGTTGATCAAGCCTTTCTCAATTTCGTAGCGGATCATGACGTGCAAATTGTAAGTCAGTTCATCTGCTTCGGTACGGATGTAAGAAGGAGTGACTTCGTTAATGGCACGGTAGAAGGAATCTACACTGACACCATCAAATTGAGCAGGGAATGCTTTTTGCAGATCGCTGTACAAGCCGTTCCAGAATGGCAGGCTACGTCCCACCATGTTTTCCCAGAAGCGGGATTGCGATTCGTGAATACCCATGGAAGTACCGTCGCAGAGCGGTGTAAACAACAGCTGTGGATTGATGTTTTGCTCATACATGGCGTGTCCTGCTTCGTGAATGCAGCTGAAAAGCGCCGAGTTGAATTCATTCGCGTCATAACGTGTTGTGATACGTACATCTCCAGGGTTGAAAGAGGTGCAGAATGGATGAACGCTACGGTCCATACGTCCAGCCTGGAAGTCGTAGCCGATGCGCTCCAGAACAAAGCGGCTAAAGGCTTCTTGTTCCGCGATCGGAAAATGTCTTTTCAAGAAGGAAGTGTCAGGCTTGTTCGGAGAATCAGCAATAGCTGAAACGAGCTTGACTGTCTTTTCGCGCAGTGTAGCGAAGATAGGATCTAGCTGATCGACAGTCATACCTGGTTCGTACAGATCGAGGAGTGTGTTATACTTGTTTTTCCCGTCATGACCCCAATACTCGATGAACTCCAGTTGGAAGTCGACGATTTTCTCCAGATAAGGCTGGAACAGGGAGAAATCATTTTTCTCGCGTGCTTCTTCCCAGATCGTCTCTGCTTGCGACGTCAGAACGACGAACTCCTGGTACTTAGCTGCGGGGATCTGTTTATTTCGGTCAAATTCCTTTTTACATTCGAGCACCGTGTGACGGGTCACCTCGTCGAGCGACTCCAAGGCTGCAGGCTCACTGAGCGTCTCCAGATAGTCTTCCATCTCTTTTGAAGTAGCCAGCTTGAATTGTTCGCCTGCCAGCGTGCCAATGACTTCGGAACGGGCTTCCATCCCTTTTCTTGGAGCTTGGGTAGCTTTGTCCCAATGGAGGACGGCGAGTGCCTGATTGTAGCTCGTCATCTTTTTCACGAAGTCACGAAAAGAGGTTGCGCGCGCTTCCAGATTAGTCGTCATGGGATCCCTCCTGAATTCAAAGTGGTATGTACTTCCAGCTTACAGTCAAAAAATTTTTACTACTACACATTATAACGGTTTAAAGAAAAAATACTAGGTGGATGCAGCACGCAATTGTCGGTATAATCGTAAGGAAAAGGTTATGGCTACTTACTAGTAATGACAGGAGAATGAAGATGAGTCAAACCAATCCCCAATGGGAGAATGAAATAGCGAAACGACGCACTTTTGCCATCATCTCCCACCCGGACGCGGGTAAGACAACGATGACGGAAAAACTGCTCTATTACGGCGGAGCGATCCGAGAGGCTGGAATGGTCAAAGGACGGAAAAATTCCAAGCATGCTACGTCCGACTGGATGGAGATCGAGAAAAAGCGTGGAATTTCCGTTACGTCCTCAGCAATGGACTTTGAATACAAAGGACATCATATCAACATTCTGGATACGCCTGGTCACCAAGACTTCAGCGAAGACACGTATCGGACACTGACCGCTGCAGACGCCGCCGTCATGATTATCGACGTGGCCAAAGGGGTGGAGGCGCAGACGATTAAATTGTTCAAGGTTTGTCGTATGCGTGGAATTCCGATCTTTACATTCGTAAATAAGCTGGACCGTCACGGTAAAGATCCGTTCGAGCTGTTGGAAGAAATTGAGCGCGTACTGGGTATTCGTTCGTACCCAATGAACTGGCCGATCGGTATGGGAAGCTATTTCAGCGGCGTATACGATCGGGTAAAATCGCGCGTGGAGCTGTATCAAAACGGCTCGCAGCACGAGCAGATTTCCTTCTTCCCTGTAGAGGGTACGCAAGATCCGATGCTCGGGGAGCGTGTCGGTCAAGAACTGTGGCAACAGCTCCAGGATGAGGTCTCCTTGCTGGATGTGGCAGGGGATGATTACAACGAAGAGTTGATTGCCAAAGGGGAGCTCACCCCAGTCTTTTTCGGCAGTGCGATCAACAATTTCGGGGTGCAGACCTTCCTGGACAATTTCCTGCAGATGGCTCCTCCGCCGTCTCCAAAGAAAAGCAATGCTGGAATGATCGATCCATATTCCAATGCATTCTCTGGATTCATTTTCAAAATCCAGGCCAATATGAATCCTGCACACCGCGACCGCATTGCTTTCCTGCGCATTTGCTCTGGAAAATTCGAGCGTGGTATGTCCGTGAAGCACGTTCGTTTGGGGAAAGATATCAAGTTGGCCCAGCCTGTGCAATTTATGGCGCAGGACCGTGAGATCGTCGATGAGTCTTTTGCAGGCGACGTCATCGGATTGTTTGACCCAGGCATTTTCCAGATCGGCGATACGCTTTGTGTCGGGCAGTCTTTTGAGTACGAAGAAATGCCGCACTTCTCGCCTGAGTTCTTCTCGAAGGTGATGGTGAAAGACGCGATGAAGCACAAGCAGTTCCAAAAAGGGATCATGCAGTTGACCGAAGAGGGAACGGTACAGCTTTTCCGCACCCATCCGATGGAAGAGCTGATCCTGGGTGTGGTCGGTGTACTCCAGTTTGAAGTATTGGAATACCGGCTGAAGGCAGAGTACGGTGTCGACATCATGCTGACACGTATGCCTTATCAAATCGCTCGCTGGCTGGAAGGGGATAAAGCTGCGATCGATACCCTCAAAAACAAGACAGTAACGGATCGCTACGGCCGTCCTGTCATGCTGTTCGAGAGCGAATACCAGCTCCGGGTAGCGATGGATAAACACTCGACGATCAAGTTCCACGAAAGCTCACTGGGCTTGAAGTCGGTACTCTCGTAAGCAAAGCAGAAGATAGAATAGGAAGGGACCTCACAGATAACGGTGGGGTCCTTTATTTCTGAGGCGGTCTACATGCAAATCTTGTCACGGACAGTCTAAAACTGACTTACCCCTGAGTTTATTTGGGGCGAGTCCGGGCATTCTCCCTCATGAAATCTTACGTTTACCAATAGCACCCATCATTTAATGTGACGCTTCTGATTTGCTGAGGGAAAGAGATGTATCATAGACGAACAGTTTGAGTACTTCCGGATCATTTGGCATCTGAATCAGACGCTCGAAACGCAGGCCGAGCTTTTCTAGCAAACGGCCGGAAGCGTGATTGTCTTGCGTCGTGATCGCGACCACTCTTGTCAGACCCAATGTTTGTATAGCGTATTGCATGACGGCGGAGGCTGCTTCGTGGGCATAGCCTTTTGACCGATAGGCGGGCAGGAAAGCGAATCCGATATCGACATCTTCCAACCCATCTCTTTTCACCAGGCCACACATCCCAAGCAGGGCGTGGTCTTTTTTGCATTCGACGAGATAAAAGCCAAATCCGTCTTTTTCATAGGAGCGGATTGCACCATTCACAATGTAGGAGCGGGCGTCCTCGAGAGTGCGGACACCACGATCCCCGATAAACTGTAGCCAGGCAGGGTCGTTTACGAGTTCGAGAATAAAGGCGGCATCGTCCTCTGTTTGGTAGCGCAGGTAGAGCCGTTCTGTTTCCATTACGATCAAAGTGAGCACCATCCTTTCTGATAGGCAGAAGAGATGTCTTTGACATGGCTGGCGCGTTTTCCTGTAGACCAGCTATTTTTCTTTTTTTCTGGTCATTTGATAGTAAGCCCTTTTCTTATCCTAATTGGACGACTCTCTTCATATACTGGGACAAAGACGGTAACACCCAAGGAGAGGAGGAGAATGCCTTGAGGGTTCTCCTGTTTGTCGTGTTGTTTCTCGTATCGTTTGACATGCACGCGCAGACGCCGCTATTGGCGCCGTATTTAAACATCCTGGGAGTGTCTGCAGCGATGATCGGTTTTGTTCTGGGAGGGTACGCGATTAGCAATCTGACAGGCAATTTGCTGGCAGGTCCCTTTTTGGATCGATACCCGAAAAAGTGGTTTATCTCCATAGGACTCATACTCGCAGGGGTGATGCTGATCGGCCAAGGTGTCGTCCAGCACACAGAAGGCTTTTTTGCCTTTCGACTCATGCTCGGTTTTGTGATGGCATTCGTTTCTCCCGCTTGTTCTGCGCTGCTGGGCGAAACAGGAAAGACAGCGGTAGAGCAAGGGCAAATCATGGGCAAAAAGGGATTGGTCCTGACGAGTGCGGGGATCGTGTCACCTGCTGTAGGGAGCTTTTTGGCCGTACAGTTTGGATACAGTCAATCCTTTATCATTCTTGGTTATATCATGCTGATCGCAGGGGTATTCGCATGGCTGGTCTTGCCTGTACGTGTACCCGGGAGCGAATTTGGTCCAAGCCTCAGTACCGCCCACCAAAAAGGGAAGGGCAAAACCAGCCTCTCTGCTGTCTTGGAAAACCGCCTGCTCTATCCCGCCTTTCTCGGAGGCTTCGCGATCATATACGCGCAGGGGACGATTATTTACGAGGTTCCGTTATTGATTCAAAAACAAGGACTTTCTCCAGCGGTGACTGGCGTGCTGTTCAGTCTGAAGGGCCTGGGTGCACTTGCGATCCTCTGCCAGTTTTGGTTGTACAAGGTATCTGTTGAGCAACGCACGTTTGCAGGTCTGGGAGTACTCAGTCTGTTGCTCTACACGATGGCCATTGGCGTAGCGATTCCGCTTCAGATCATGATGTTTCTCTTGGGCGCTTGTTTTGGCATGCTGTTCCCAGCTTTGGCCACCCTATTGACGGTGCATTCGCCGCGAGAGCTGTATGGGAGTGTATTCAGTATTTATTCCGCAGTGTTGTCCATGGGTGCAGTCTTGAGTCCGATCATTGCCGGTTTGTTAGGGAACTGGCACCATTCATATTTCATTGCTTTCTTCGTTACAGCAGGAGTGTGTCTGGCAGGTGGAATTCATCGCCTCTTGTTGAGCGGGGTGACCAGATAGAACATGTGCAAAAGACAAAAAAGGCTTTCCCGCATTTGGACAGGGAATGCCTTTTTCAATTGATTTGGAAATGACTACACTTGCTTTTGGGTGCCGCTGAAACTGGACCTCTTGCTTTTCACATGCTTGAGCTGGGCAACTATTATGATGCTGACGATGACCAGCAAAAACCACGAGCTGATTTTGCTGAGGTGGACGATCTCCCAGCCATCGCGCTGATTGGGGTAGTACCAGGCACCAAAAAAAGTAGCGATGTTTTCGGCGATCCAGATAAAAAAACCAATCAGAAAATAGGCGAGAGGCAGAGGCATCCAGAGTCTTTCCTCGGCTACACGGAAATGAACGCGCGTACGCCAAAAGACGGGAAAGATCGCTACCATCAGAAACCAGCGTACATCCACCAGAAAGTGATGGGTAAAAAAGTTGAGATAAATCGCACCGCCTAAGAGCACAGCAAGCCACTGCTGGGGCCAGGCAGTCAGCGTAACATCCAAGCGACGCCAAGCCTGACATAAGTAGCTGGCCACACTTGCGTACATGAATCCGCTGTAAAGGGGAACGCCAAATACTTTGCTGTAGGCGGCTTCAGGATATCCCCATGAACCCATGTGGACCTTGAATATTTCCAAAGCTAACCCGATCAGGTGAAAAACAGTGATGACCTTCAGCTCATCCTTCGACTCCAGACCACTTTTCACCATGACCACCTGAAAGAACAAGCACAGTAGAAGCAAGAAATCGTATCTTCCTAATCCGGGGATGGTCACGAACTTGGATAAAGCGAGTGAAGCGAAAATAAAGACCGGAAAAAGACAGGACATGGCCTCCTGATAGGCAAAGTGGAGCAGGAGGCGGATAGCTCTTATCACTTCTTGATTTCGTCAGCTGGAGTAGGGCCGACAGCAACAGGAAGATCGTAGGAGCTCCAATCGCTCCAGCTGCCTGCGTACAGCTTCACATCAGTCCGTCCAGCAGCGTGCAGGGCGAGCAGGTTCGTGCATGCCGTCACACCGGAACCGCAGTAGACGATGATCTCTTGTTCTGCAAACGGAGCGACGCGCTCTTGCAGTTGTTCGACTGGGAGCATGGTCAAGTCAGAACCGAGATTGTCTTTGTAAAAGAAATGATGTGCGCCTGGAATGTGACCTGCTTTCGGATCCAGTGGTTCCACCTCTCCACGGTAGCGCTCGCCTGCACGAGAGTCCAGAAGGGCTGTTTCAGGGCTTCTTTCCTGTACAGCTTGAATGTCTACGAGCATTTCCGAACGAACTCGTGGCGTAAACGTGCGAGGCTGTGGAGTACGCACATCTGCCGTCACCTCATAGCCTGCTTGTTTCCAACCTGCGTATCCACCGTTCAGAACGGCTGTTTTATCGTGACCGAGATAGCGCAAGAGCCACCAAAGTCGTCCAGCCATCGCCATTTCCTGATCGTCATACGCGATGACAGTTGTATTTTCATCGATGCCAGCCGCAGATAAGAGAGCGGCAAACGTCTCGGGATCGGGCAGGGGATGGCGTCCACCGTGCTCTCCTTTCGGGCCGGAAAGGTCTCGGTTCAGATGGAAGTAGAGAGCGCCAGGAATGTGATCCTGCTTGTAAACATCGGCACCTGCTTCAGCGATGCTCAGGTTGAATCGGCAGTCTACGATCACGACTTGGTCGTCGTGAAGATGGTCGTGCAGCCATTGTGGCGAGACGAGTGCTTGCATAAATCTCCCTACTTTCACTTTTTTCCCTTCATCATAGCAGAAGACCTGTCTGATCGGGTACAATATTTACGGTAATGCGGGAAGGAGACATCTCATGAAACGATTTATACGCTATTTCCTGGAGGGCCTGCTGTACGTCATCCCCCTAGCAGTCACGGTCTATATTCTGTACACCATCTTCGTCACGGTGGACAGCTGGTTGGGGTTGGGGATACCAGGAGTTGGTTTCGTCTTGACCATCCTCGGGATTACGATTATTGGTTTTCTCGCTTCCAATGTGTTGACACGTGGGCTCCTGTCTCTAGTGTCCAAAGTTTTTGAAAAGGTGCCTTTCATTAAATTGATCTACACATCCATCAAGGATTTGATCGGGGCTTTCGTCGGTGAGAAGAAAAGCTTTGATAAGCCGGTTATGGTCACACTGTCCAAGGACGGAAGTGCCAAGGCTATCGGCTTTATTACCAAAGAAAGTCTGGAAGCGTACGGATTGTCCGATCACGTAGCCGTCTATTTTCCACAGTCGTACAATTTTGCTGGTAATCTTCTATTGTTTCCGAGTGAGCAGGTTCACCCCTTGGATGTAGAGAGCTCGGAAGCGATGGCATTTCTCGTGTCAGGCGGGGTATCAGGTAAATGATCAATTACAATCAGGTAAAGAAATGGCTGCTGTGCTAGACTTTTAAAACATCAAGGCCGAGCGAATGAAAGAAAAAAGGGGTGTCCCCATTGGGAACATCCCTTTTGTTTGCCTAGCTGCTGAAAAATCCGCTGCGACTGCTATGTCTTCTGCTGTAATGATGATGTCCGTATGTTTTGTGGCCTTGCTTCCAAAATGGGCCGCGATGCTTGTAATCACTGCTGCTGTAGCGACGGTAGCGATTGCCACCCATCTTCCACAGGAAGCCCGCCCCTTTTTTTAGCAGAGCTACTATGATAACGGCGGCAATGATGAAAAGCACTAGTCCGATACCCAAAATGGTAAGTATGACTGTCATCTACATCTTCTCCTTGGCAAATCGATCTACCAAGTTATACGAAAGAAGACGCTGCTGGTTTCAGAAAGTCAGCCCTCGGCGTTCAGGTAATGCTCGTATCGAGTGTAGTCGATCTGCTTGTCCTTCAAGTGAGCGATCAGCCATTTATGGTCACGCTTCGGTGTGGCGACAATATAACCTTTCACAATCAGGTCGATAGAGATGGTCGACGCTTTTTCCTCCATGGCGATCTGTCCGATTTTGGCCGCAATCGATCGTCTCGCCACATCACGGAACAACTGCGGAACGGGATCGACTAATTCATTGAGAAGGGTGAGACCTTCTTCGGTCCAGAGAGAACGTGTCTGGTCGATGTAATAATCTTGCCAGTCGAGATCCGATTTTCCGTCGTTCTTGGGCATCGATTTTAAAAACTTGCGAAACATGAAATACCCGCCGATCCCCATCAAACCGACCAAAAGAATGGACCAACCGACGATAAACAGGGAAAACCCTGTGGACATTTGTGACATGAAGCTGCACCTCGTTTTGATTACTTTAGTAGCCAAAATGTTTGATAACAGAAGTGTACCGTATTTTACCGACAGCAACAAACTTTTTGTGCAAAAGCCCATCCTGCCGGTTTGCTCTTCCCAAGTACACATACAATTTAGTATGATTAGAATTAATCTTTTTAGGGAGTTGACGCTCATGTTCAAGCTAGGACAACGCGTCGTCATTGTTGCCGACTCCTTTGA
>JARDZO010000024.1 GCA_029240815.1 Brevibacillus sp. | reverse complement strand
CAACTTAGCGGAACAACGAATTCACGGGATCCAGAAGCGGTACCTCTGAGTTCTCTGCGTAGCGGCTACTACTTTACCGCTTCCCCGTGTATCGTTGTGGAGCGGACAGTCTATGCCCCTTTGCCGGGTGTAGGCTGGAGCGCAGATCGGAAACTTGCTTCTCCCCACCTTCGCTATGTTAATTAAACTTTCCGATGGTACAAAAAATACCCTCCACCTGAGCCATATCGACTCTCGTGAAGGGTGTTTCTTCCTATTTATACCAACACTCGATTAAAGAATGCCAGCGTCTTCTCCCAAGCATCACGCGAAGCTCCTACATGGTAGGCTCCGCGTGTATCGTTGAAGAACGCATGATGCGCTCCCTCATAGACTTCGTAGGTGAAGGACTTGCCTGCCTCCTGCATCGAATCGACGAACGCCGGTAAATGGGCATTGATCTTCCCGTCCAGCTCGCCGAAAAATCCGACGACCGGGCATCGGATTGTCGCTACCTGCTCTTTGTTCAACAGATGTCCGTAGTAAACCACAGAACCTGCCAGACGCGGATCAGACGATGCCAGCAAAAGGGAGAGAGCCCCACCTATGCAATAGCCTGTAGAAGCTACCTTTTGCCCTTTGGACAGCTCGTAGCCCTCGAGGAAGGTCATGGTCGCCTGCAGTTTCTCCAGGAGCTGCGGCAAGCACTTCAGGTTGGCAAATACATCCGTGTACGTCGCTCGCAATTCCTCGCGTGCCTTCTCCGGCTGTTGCTCCAGAGCTGCCTCACGCGCTACCGGATCATGCCATGCAGGGGGTGGCAACGTCTCGAGAAAGGCTTTGACCTGTTCGATCCGCTCTTCTGTCATGCTTTCCGTCCGCTTTCCCTCTACTGCATACAGATCGGGAGCGACTGCCAAAAAGCCTGCCTTGGCAAAACGATCTGTCACATCCAGAATATGCGCGTCCGTTCCCCAGATCTCCTGGATGACGATGACGACAGGCAAAGGCGTCTTTGCCCGCTCCATCCGAGCGGTGTAGATGCGATGCTTGGCGCCATTTTGCTCAAAATGAACCCACTGCGTTTTCAAGGACATCTCTTATCCCATCCTTTTGGATTGCCGATAGCCGTAAAACGCGGAGAGCTTTTCTGCGGAATCGCAAATCGCTGGCAATACGTATTTTTCCACACGTTCGTCTGGCAAGATCGATTCATGGGCTGCAACGCTCACCGCGGCGACAGCTCGGCCCGTTTCATCAAAAATCGGAGCGGATACTGAGCGGATTCCCACCTCGAACTCTCCGCTGCTGACGGAGTATCCCTGCTTGCGAACCACATCCAGCTCCTTGAGGATCGCTGTCATCATGGTCTTCGTATCTTTGGTGTATGACTGCAAATCAGACAGCAGTAAAAGCTCTTCCCACGAATCCATCGGCTGGAATGCCAACAAGATTTTCCCTACTGCTGTCGCATGTGCAGGCAGACGCGAACCTACGGAAACACTGACAGTCGACGGCCCTCGCGCCTGTTGAACCGCCACAAACACGACTGCTGTATCGTCCAGAATGCCGATATGGGAGGAGCCGCCAGTCTCATCTCGCAGCTTCTCCAAAAACGGTCTGGCTACTTCCGTGATCTGCAGCGTGTTCAAATAGGCAAAGCCGAGCTCCAGTACTTTCGGCGTCAATTCATAGCGTTTGGTATCTTCGTTCTGTTTTAAATATCCGAGAGACTGCAGTGTAAACAATAACCGGAACGGAGCCGTCCGGTTAATCCCCAACTGATTGGCGATCTCCACAAGAGAAAGCGTTGGTTGCTCTGCCCGGAATAGCCGCAAGATTTCCAATCCCCTTACAAGGGAGCTGGAACTGTATCGATCTTTATCTAGTTTTTCCAACGTCTTGTCTCTCTCCTTTCTGGAACCTGCGGCATCCGTCCCTCCCATCATTTACAAGAGTTACGCTTCGAATTTCTCCAGAAGCTCGATGATAACATGATAGTCAGAGGTCGTATCCATGTATGCGTATCTGCCTTTCCCGTTCCAGAAGTTGCCTTTCTGAATCACAGGATAGCCTTTTTCCTCCAGGATGGCAATTTTCTCATCCCTATTTTTCACCAGGAAGGAGATGTGGTGAACACCCTCGCCTCGAGTTTCGAGGTGTTCCTTCCACGTGCTAGGAGAATCTCCTGGCTCGATTAATTCGATCTCGATCAGCGGCGTTTTGATAAACATGAACCTGGCTTTCGCTTCCGTCGGCTCACCACGGAATACGACTTGGGTCACTTCACTCGGCCCTTCTTTCAGCACGTTTGGCTTTTCTACTCCCAACAGAGAGCAGTACGCGTCAGCTGCTGCATCCAGGTCTTTGACCACGACTGCGATTTGAGTCAAGGTGTCTGTACCCAGGAGCGGTTGTGGATCTTCTGCGGATCTTGGTTTCACTGGAGGAATCGGTTGCGGCTCATCGCGCTCCAATAGCTCGACCATCGTTTTGCAATTTGGCACAGTATCTACATAAGCGTAGCGGCCTTTGCTCGCAGTGAATTCGCCGGTCTGAATGACGCCATAGCCGTTTTCACCCAGCAGTGCCAATTGCTTTTTCATGTCACCGGTATTGAAAGCAACGTGATGGATGCCTTCCTGCTTGCCCAAGAATTCACGCATCGTGCTTGGCTCTTGGTCAGGCTCGATCAATTCGATCTGCACGGAAGGTGTGTTGATGAAAATCAGTTTGTTGCGCGCATCTGTCGGCACGCCGTTGTATACGATCTGGGAAACCTCACGCGTCCCTGTCAAAAACCAATTGGGCTTTTCTATGCCGAGCAGGGACGCAAACGCCTCCGCCGCTTTCTCGATGTCGTTCACGACAAAACAAATCTGGTTCAACTCACTGCTGCCCAGTAGTGCTTCTCTCATGTCTGTTCCCCCTATCCCAGTCCGCGCACGACCAATCCACCGTCGCTGGCAAGCACTTCGCCTGTGATCGCGCGCGCTTTGTCTGAAGCCAGCAGGACATACGCTCCCACATGATCTTCTGCTTCCATGGCAATTTGCAACGGGTTTCGTCTCTTGATGCTTTTCGCCTTTGTCTCGTTGTCTACCACATTGACAAATGGGCGCAGGGGTGGGATGACGGATAGAGCCGTCAATGTACCGCCAGGAGCCACGGCATTTACCCGAATATCAGGAGCCAATTCGAAAGCGAGCTGACGCAAGAGGCCGATCTGCGCGTGCTTGCTTGCCGTATACCACACGCCTCCGCCATCTGGGTAGAAGCCTGCACCGGACACGGTGAAAATCATGTTTCCCCGCGTCCGTTTCAATTCATCCACTGCCGCTTTTGCAGCAAAAAAGCTTCCTTTTACATTGATTGAAAACAGCATGTCGTAGGCATCCGACATCGCTTCCGGGGTGACATCGACGAATTTGGCGAATGCATCGAACACACCTGCATTGGACACGAGAATATCCAACTTCCCAAATGCCTCCACTGCGCATTGCACGGCTCGCTGATGATCCTCATACACAGTCACATCGCCCGTGATGGTGCGGACACTATCTCCCAGTTGCTGTTCCAGCTCGCGCAGACCATCTGCCGAGCGGTCCAATACGGTGACAACAGCCCCTTCTTTGATGAATGCCTCCACTACCGCCTTGCCAATCCCGGAGGCACCCCCTGTGATATATACCGATTTTCCGGAAAGCTCTGCCATCCCCGTCATGCCTCCTTCTCTCTATACAAAAATTGCCAGGTTACGTGTATTGATCGTCGTTTGGTCGATTACGAAGAAACGCTTGGACAGCTTCCATTCGCCGTCCACATATAGGAACTCATCCGTGCGCTCACCGGAAACCAGATCGTGGTGAATATCCGTCGAACGGCTGCGATACAGCAGCAGGTAGCTTTTGACAACAGCCTTCTCATTCGGTACATACTCTTCGATACGCACGTTGTTTACCGAACGGCGCGTGCGGGACGGAGGAATCTCCGCCCAGGCATAATCCGATTTCAAACGCTCCACACGCAGGGACAGCAAGTGATGGTCATCATGGAAGGCGAACATATCTGTCGCGTAGTCAGGACGCTCGATTCCTTCTTTGTTTACGCGGACTGGCATCGAGTATTTAATGTCAGGATGCATCAACGCAAACCAGCCGTCAAAATCGATATCATCCAACAATTTTGCTTCGCGGTACAACCATTGCTGGAATTCGTAAGTAGCCAGCATCATTTCCATGCTCATTGCGTCTTCCTCCTTAGGCAATTACGAGTTCATCAGATTAAGCCAGTAGCGATAGTAGTTCCGAGAGTTAGCTTCCGAAAATTTATCTCCGTATGCAACACCAGGCCCGGGGAAATCGGTGACAGGCTCACGGTGCATACCCATTGTGTAGTTGTAGGTCAACTGCTTGGCAAAAGGCATGACTCCACTTGCCGCTGCCGTGATATCGGTAAATACTTCGGTATCATCCTGCTCGAAAATACCGGATGGGCTAAATGTCAGGATATACGCTTCGCGGGAACGGTATTTCCAATCCTCTGATGCGTTTTTCTCCACCAGGAACCAGGTCATGACTTCCATCTTGTCTGGTCCAACCGGCTTCCACAGACGCATGGTCGTATTGGAAACGAGTTGTCCTTTTACCTTTGTATGCGATACCAGAATGGACAGGTTCGGGAACAGCGTACCAATCAGGTTTTTCATATTGGAAATCAGATCGTATTGCTCCGGTGTCAGGTGAGCCTTGTATTCATCTTTCAGCTCTTCAGGGAAAGGGAAATCCGGATTTGGCATCCCGATCAGGCATCCGTGTCCGTTATCCGTGTGGATTTGATAGCCTTTTTTGGAGTAAGTCGCACTAGGTACCATTCCGAGCTGTGCAATCGAACCATGCGTCACCATCGTATGATAGGAGTCGCTCACAAAGTTGTCGGAACCGATTTTCCAGTTGGAATGCACGATGAATTTTTGCGGTGGTCCAACGACTTCCATCTCCGTGCGGCCCAAGCCAATGTCCAAATACCATTTGAAATCGCTCAGGAAATCGTCAAGCGGCTGCGGATTGTCGTTCCACGTACCAAAGATCAGACCGCGGTATGTCCCGATCGTCACTTTGTTCAGGCTCATCTTGGACGTATCCAGTTTTCCTCCATAGATGTCATTCTGGAGCGGAACACCAATCAGTTCACCCGTATTTTTAAAGTTGAAACCATGGTACGGGCACGTGAAGTTCGCTTTGTTTCCGTGATCCGCACGGCAAAGCTTCATGCCACGGTGGGTACACATGTTGTAGAATGCGCGAATCTCTTCGTCCTGACCGCGTGAAATAATTACGGAATAACCAGCCAGATCGCGGAGCATGTAGTCGTTTTTGTTCGGAATTTCTGATTCGTGGCCAAGCAATACCCACGTTTTCATGAAGATTTTTTCGTGTTCCAACTTGTAAATCGTTGGATCAGTCAGGATATAAGCAGGAATGACTCCTTCTTCCGGCACCATTGTTTCGTTCAAATAGTGAAGAGCCTCATCCCTTGTCATTTCGTCCAAGCGCACTTCAGGCTTACCCATACGTGATCACTCCAATCTCAAATTACAGTTCGACAACTAGGAAACAGCTCTTGCACGCTCAGCCCGCTTGATCCCGACTGCCTCTGCTGCTTCGCGCTTCAAGGTAAAGAGGTACGCGATAAGTCCCACCAAGGAGACGCCAATCAGCATCAGGATCGATGGACCAAAGTCTCCTCCGGAAATATCCCGCATCCAGCCCATGATATAGCTCGCAAAACCACCCAGAATATTCGTAAAGCCCATCAAGCCAGCCGCACGCCCTGCTGTTTCAGGCGTCGAGAATTTTACGATAAACAGGTTGCTCAGATGGAAGACTCCACCCTGTGTTCCCATTGCGAGTCCGATGGAAATACCGGCAATGATCGGGTTCGTGGCATTGACAGCAATTCCAAGGAAAATCGCACAGAGTCCGAACAGAATCGCCGCTAGCAGACCCGGACGCTTCGTTTTATCTGCCAAGTAGCCGCACACCAATACAAAGACGAGGGCAAACAACCAGGAGAGTGAGGTAATTCCTGCCATCGCTTCTCGTGCAAAGCCTTTGCCTTGCGTCAGATAGGTGGGCAGCCAAATGCTCAATCCGAAGAACAGGAAGGACGCAACCAGCATCCCAATCCACACAACCCAGTACCGGAAATCTTGTGCAAAGCTTTGTTTTTCTTCTGCAGGTCCATCAGAGCTGCGGATGAAAGCCAATTCTTCCTTGCTCAGTTTTGGATGGTCTTCTGGCTTATCCCGCGTCATGAAGTAGAACATCGGGATGTTGAGAATCAAGTTACAGGCTGCCAGGATGAAGAACGAAGAATGCCAAGTCAGATTGGCAATCAAGATAGACAGCACTAGAGCCCCGAGCGCTGGCCCTAAATAGTTACCTGAAATCCATGACGCCTGTGCCTTACCTAATTCATTTCGATTAAACCAGTTGGCAATAAATTTACCGGACACCGGGATCATAATCCCTTCTCCGATACCCAAGATGATACGGGAGACGACGAACATTTCATAAGAGGTGGAAAGTCCGGCCAGCACCATCGTGACCGTCCATACCGCAATCCCCAGCATCGCTGTCTTACGTGCGCCCAGCTTGTCGATGATGACACCCCAGAATAAGTTGGACAACGCATACGCTACCGTGAAGATAAAGGTCAGGAAACCAATTTTCGCGTTCTTATCTGGACCAGTAAGTCCCATGTCCTGCAAAAAGACCGGATCTGTTTGAATGACAGATATCCCTAGCTTATCGATCTGGCCAAAGAACCAAAAGAAGAAGATTGGCAACGAAATATAAACCCATCGCATGTTTTTGCTAAGCATATCTGCAACAACCTCCTGGTGACTGGAACTTCTGTTTTCAGTCGTAGTTAAAAGGCACTTTGGCTAATGCTTTTGGTTAGTTGGCAAATCCGTACGTATCAGCAAAGAGGTCGATCCCACACATTTGTGTTTCTCTACTCAGTCCGCTTTCTTTCAGACCTGGGAAGTCATAGTGCAGGTCCTGGAAAATCGTATGGTTATTGAAGAACACAGCACCTGCGTCCAAACGATCTGCAAAAGATTCTGCCAGTTGTTGATCAGCAGTCCAGACAGATGCACGCAATCCGAATTCTGTATCGTTCGCCATCGCGATCACTTCGTCCAGATCGGAATACGTAAGTACTGGAATGATAGGTCCGAATTGTTCTGCGCGTACCAGCTCGCTCGACTGATTAACCCCAGTCGCGATCGAAGGAAGCAGGAAGTAGCCTTGATTCCAGGACTCTTCATCCAGCTTGATACCCAATGTCTCAACTTGACCGCCTTCTTGCTTGGTTCGTTCGATCAAGCCAGTCACATAGTCGTATTGTGCTTTGTTGTTGATTGGCCCCATCATCGCATCTGGCTGCATGCCGTTTCCGACAATCATGCGTTGGAATTCACGAGTCAATTTGCCCATGAATTCTTCATAGCGGGATTCATGAACGTAGACGCGTTTGATTGCTGAGCATACCTGACCAGCTGCTCGGAGGATTCCCATGCGAATGCGTTGCATCGCTACTTCATCCAGAACCGCATCAGGCAGGATCAGAGCTGGATCGTTTCCGCCCAGTTCCATGTACAGTTTTTTCACGGTGCCAGACGACATGCTCATAATGCGCTTTCCTGTTTCGGTACTACCTGTAAATGCGATCGTACGCACGCGAGGATCTGCGCAAATTTGTTCACCGACCAGTGCACCGGAGCCAGTTACGATATTGATGACTCCTGGAGGCAGGTGCTCTGCTACCACTTTGAGGGTAGCCAATACGGTCAGCGGGCAATCTGTCGCTGGTTTTACTACGACCGTATTCCCTGCGAGAATAGCAGGAATGACACGTTTAAACGTAAGAATCATCGGAGAATTCCACGGAGAGATGACAGCGGTTACACCTCTTGGCCGTCGACGAAGCTGTACCATCTGCCCACCCGGGATGGACTCAGGCTGCCACCATTTCACCAATGCGTCTGCCCCTTGGCTCATGATCTCCACACAGCGCAGGAGGTCTTTTTTCGCTTCGACTTGTGGTTTTCCATTTTCACGAACAAACAGAGGAACTGTCTGCTCAATGATGGGAGCCAAATGCTTGGAAGCTTCTTTCACCAGCTCAGCGCGCTTTTCTGCAGAAGTAGATGCCCAAGCAGGAAATGCCTGCTCCGCTGCGTCGATCGCCTGTTTTACATCGTCTTTGCTGCAAAGAGCGACTTGTCCTACTACTTCTGTCAGAACGGCGGGGTTGGTCACATCTGTGACCTTTGCCCCTTGTACCCATTCACCATTGATCAGAAATTGGCCGGAAATGCTAGGATATGCGTTTGACATGGATGATCTGGCCTCCTCACAGTTTTTTCGGCTTGAATGAATCTGCTGCTCCTGGAGGTCCTCCAAAAGGCTTGGCCATTGGACCGACAGCATTCATGTCGACAACGATCATGGATGGCTTTCTGCGACCGACTGCCGCTTCCAGCTCTGCTACGAACTCTTCCGGAGAACCAATGCGCTCCGCTTCAAAGCCCATCGATTTTGCCAGCATGACAAAGTCTGGGCTGACCAGATCAACAGCTACTTGACGACCGTACGCTGCATCCTGGATGTTGCGCAGAACACCGTAGCCTGCATCGTCAAAGAGGACAACGATCAGTGGCAGGTTTTCTTGAACCGCAACAGGCATCTCGCCCACGTTTAGCATGTATCCGCCGTCACCCGCCATCAGGACTACGACGCGGTCCAGTTGACCCGCTTGAGCGCCGAGCGCTGTTGGCAGACCTTGACCGATGCCACCGCCAGAAGCGTGGATGGATGTGCGAGGCTCGTAAATTTCAAACAGGCGGCTACCCCATACATTCGCAGGAACGGTTACGTCACGTACCAGGATGGCATCTTTAGGCAATACTTTGCGCATGCCATCTACGAATTTTTCGTATGGACCCAATGTATCGCGGAGAATGCCGCGGATCTTTTCTCTTACGGATTTCACTTCAGCTACATACGCAGCATCTGGAGTAGCGCCTTGCGCTGCCAATGCTTCGTTCAGTGCATTCAGAATCGGTTTTGCTTCACCCAAGAGGCCGTGCGTGATTTCGTAGTTGCGGTTGAATGCGCTCCAATCCGCATCGATGCTGATGTGCGCTTCTGGAGTTGTTACCTTCCAGTTGGCTGTTTCGTTCCCGCGGAAGCGAACGCCGATGCTGATCAACAGGTCCGATTGTTTCAGAAGTCCTTTTACATCTTCATACGCTGCAAAGTGACCGATGCATTGTGGATGATCTTCAGGAATAGAGCCTTTTCCGGACTGGCTGGTGATAACTGCCGCACCGGTCAATTCAGCCAGCTTGGTCAGTTCAGCAGATGCTTCCGAAGAGATAACTCCTCCACCTGCCCAGATCACTGGACGACGAGCAGATGCTACCAGCTTGGTTACTTCAGCCGGGATAAATGGCGCTACTTCTGCAGCCGCGACAGGTTGAACGGCTTCGATCACGCTATTTGGAATGATTGCAGATTGGAAATCAATTGGAATCTCCAGCGATACAGGACCGCGTGGAGCCGTTGTTGCGTTTTGAATCGCTTGGCGTACGACAGAAGCCGCTTGTTCCGGCTTGCGCAAGCGATACGCTTCTTTACAGCAGCCGTTCATCATCGAGAGCTGGTCTTTACACTCGTGAATATATCCTCTGCCTGTTCCCAAGTATTTGGAGGCAACCTCACCAGTCAGATGCAGGACAGGGGTTCCAGCAGCCCATGCTTCTACCAAAGAACCAGCAGCGTTCCCTGCTCCGCTACCTGTACTTGTGATCACAACACCTAGTTTGCCAGTCGAACGAGCATAGCCGTCTGCCATGTTGGCAGCACCGCTCTCACCGCGGGAGCAAACGATCCGAATGCTTCCCTCGCGCAGCAGCGCATCGTAGATTGGCATGTTATGAATACTTACTACTCCGAAAACGACTTCTACTCCGGCGCGTACAAGCTCCGCAACAACTGCGTCTGCCGTAGTGAATTCCATTTGCCCATTCGTTGTCATGTTATTTATCCCGCCTTTTCACATTACAGCGCTTTTCCCAAAGCTCCCGCAACTTCGATTGTCGATCCGGATACATAGCTTGCCTGTTCAGATGCCAGGAAGAGAATGACGCTCGCTACCTCTTCAGGCTGGCCCACTCTGCCAAGCGGGATGTTCCGTTTTTGTGCCAAATCGTTGTAGTATTCGGTTGGATCCATGTCCGGAGCGTTTTTCATCCGTCTGCGCTCCCATTGATCCGTCGCAATCAACCCGAGGCTAACCGAGTTGACCAAAATGTTGTTTGGTGCAAGCTCGTGAGACAGTGTTTTGCTCAGGTTCAACAGTCCAGCGCGTGTTGCTGCTGTCGCTACCATGTGACGCTCTGGTTCTTTTGCCAACGTAGCGTTGATGTTGATGATTCGTCCTCCGCCACGCTTGAGCAGATGTGGATGAACCGAACGAACTGCGTTGATGATGGCGAAGTATTTCAGATCGATCTGTTGTCTCCACTGTTCATCCGTTATGTCAAAGAAGTACCCCATGACGCTCTGTCCAGCCGCATTGACCAAAATGTCCACGCCGCCAAACGTTTCTGCCGCTCCGTCAATAAAACGGGTAACGTCTTCTTTATTCGTCACATCACAGGTCTCAGCGAACACCTGTTCAGAAGGAGCGAATGCAGCGAGATGAGCAACGGCTCCTTCCATTCTCTGTTGATCGCGTCCGCAAATAGCGACTTTTGCGCCCTCTTGCAGGAACATTTCGGCTGCCTTCAAACCGACTCCAGATGTTCCGCCCATGATTACCGCGACTTTATTTTTCAGTCCCAAATCCATCGGTTTCATCACTCCCCAAGGCTCGTGCCAGTTAGTCTGATTATTGCTTGTTGACGAGCTTGGTAGCCCAACCCTCGTCCGGATCGCCTTGCATGGACGCGCGCGCTCCTGGTGGCGGCGGCCCTGCGATTCCCCATTGGTCCATCAAATGCGGCACGCGCTTCCAAACCAATGCTTGCCATTTGTCGTCATCCTCTACCGTCGTCAGGTAGCAGGTGTACTCCATCACATATCCGGCTGGATCGCGGAAATAACAGAAGATGTTGTTACCAGGACCGTGACGACCAGGTCCCCACATAGGTTCAACGTCTGCTTTGCGTACGTTTCCGATGCCGCGCATGACCTCGTCCACACTCTCTACTTCATACGCAATGTGGTTGACGGATGCATGTACATCCTGGTTGAAAGCGAGGGAGTGATGGTTTTTGTTGCAGCGCAGGAAAACCATTTGATGCTCGCTCCAGTCCGTTACCTTGAAGCCCATGACTTTCGTGTAGAAGTCCGTGATCATGTCGATGTCTTTGGTGTTCATCACCACATGATTCAATTTGATCGGATCCACGTTTTTCCGGCTCCAGTCCTTGGTGTGGATCTCAACCCAACAGGACAGCTCGATGCAACGACCCTCTGGATCGAGGAAGCGCAATCCGTAGCCTGCACCTGCTTCATCGAGGTAGGCTGGCTCAGATACGAGTGGAATGCCCAGTTCTTTCAGCTTTTCAGCCGCTGTATCTACGGCATTCTTGTCGATCATGCCAAAAGCGATATGGTGCAGCCCACGTTTTTCTCCTGCTTGCAAATGGAGGATGTGGTTTTCGGAGCCTGCTCCACGGAAGTAGACATTGTTCTCATCTTCTTGAAGCTTATCTAGACCCCAAATCTTTTCGTAGAAGTCTGCATGTTCTTTCAAGACTGGCGTAAACAAACTGATATGCCGCAAATGGGTGATACCTAGCATCCACTTCACCTCTTGTTTTTATTGTTATGTTTTGTATGCAAAACATTGTTTCCGTAATTCATTAAAAAAAAGCGAGCCTTGTTGTTACCATTTACGTAACGTGCCCCCAAGCTCCTCTCGGATGAAAACCTCGCCTTCTTGCATTTTGTTTCATATACAAAACAACGTTTCTGATATGAATTCATTTTAATTTTTTCGTAACTATCGTGTCAATACTAAAGATTTTGATTATTCCCCCTATATCCAATCATATCCAGTCAATGACTTGCAGCCTGCTCGTTTTTTGCCGTTCTAACAGGCCTGAGACGGTATTTCCCACAATCTGAATTCCTCTTTCTATTTTCGCAAAGTCGGTCTGAATAATGCTAATGCGCAGTCCATGATCACGCCGGAACGTGCGCAAGTAGTTTTGCTCTGTAGAGGCTACCCTCACCTGTTGCGAGTGAAGAGAGGTAATCAAATCATGCAAATCGATCTCATCCGGAATCGACATTCTGGCAAATATGCCTCCATTTCCGATCCGAAAATCGATCTGTGGAGGTAGCAAGCGTTCGCTGCAATCGGCTAGCTGCTGCATCCGCAACCGGTATCTCTCCCGTACAAGAGAAGCATGGTGATCGTACATGCCGCAGTTCAGGTACAGTTCCAAAGCTGCCTGGGATAACGCAGCCGTACTGGAATCACTGGATGCCTTGAACAGTCGGAACGTCTCCATCAGCGAAGTGGGGAGAACGATTGACGCCAATCGCAAACCAGGCAGCATGATCTTGGAAAAGCTCTTGACGTAGATGACTTTGCCTGCCTGATCGTACGTGTAAATAGGATCTGCTTTGTCATCTGTATCCATATCAGCCAAGTAATCATCTTCTACGATATAGACATCATATTGCTCTGCCAGTCTGGCAATACGCTTTTTCTGCTCTGCCGTATAGCAGGCACCCAAAGGGTTGTGAAACCTAGGCACCGTGTAAAAGAACTTGATGTGATTGTTGCGGAAATGTCGCTCTAGCTCATCCAGATCGATGCCATCCATCGTTCTCTCAATGCCAAGCGTGGTGACTCCCATGAGATCTAGAGACCGCAGCATGCCATGAAATGTCGGTTGCTCCACAAGCACCGCACCCTTGCCATTTGGAAACGGCATGGAGGCGAGTAAATGAAGGGCCTGTTGAGCACCGGACACGACACATATTTGCGAAGGCGGAGCAAATATTTGCGAATGAGCCAGATGCTTCTCCAATGCTCGCCTTAGCGTAAAAAAACCTTGTGGATCGGAATACGTAAAAAGATGATCCTCGTACAGCTCGATTGCTCGATTCAGGCAATGCTGAAAATCTTTGTACGGCATCACGTCCGCATCCGGGCTGGCTGAGGAAAAATCAATCCAACCCGTCTCGGCCTGCTTGGCAAGCACTGGTCTCAATACGGCGTAGTAGCCGCTTTTCGGAACGGAATAGATCAAGTGCTCTTTTTCCAGCTCCTGATACGCGCGGATCGCTGTATTTTTGCTGCACGCCCACAGCTCGGACGCTGCACGAATCGAGGGCAGCTTTTCACCCGGCTTGATCGCGCTCGTTAATAGCTGCTCTTTTAAAAGCGCTTTCACAACTTCGTATTTGTTATCCATCTCTCATCCCCTCACACCAAACTGTATGGGTACAGATGTGAATTTATTTGTTTTGATATCTCTTTATGTTCAGTATATTTGATCACATAGCATACAGTAAAGTGGATATAGGAGGGTACAGATGAATTTTAAAAAAGAGGAATTACCTTATTCCATCAGTGATATGAAGGATTTATTGGACAGGGAACAGATCTTCCAGTGGCTCTCCACTTCGTATTGGGCGTCAGAACGACCCAAGGAACTGGTTTTCGCAAGCTTGGAGCATTCCCTCTGTTTTGGGGTGTACGGAGAGGCTGGGCAAGTGGGGTTCGCCCGCGTCGTGACCGATTACACGACTTTTTCCTGGGTCTGCGATGTGTTCATCGATCCTGCCCACCGTGGCAAAGGACTGAGTAAATGGCTCATGGAAGTAATCGTCTTGCATCCTGCTATTGCCCATACCAACATGTCGCTGGCAACACGGGACGCGCATGGCCTGTATGAACAATACGGATTTGAACGCAGAGAAATGTTGCGGCGCATGGCAAATGAACAGTCAAGATCCCCTGCGGTTTGAACCGCAAGGGATTTCTCTTTAAAGCCGCCAGGATGATCCTTTTCGCATTTGCTCGTCTACGGCTTTGAGGAAGTCTTTTCTGCTAGAGCGTTCGCAGCATGACCCGCTTCGTCGAATTTCACCTGAAACGAGATCTTGTTCAATTTGTCGATAATCCGTTTGCGGTTGGTCGCATCCAGCGGGGCTGGTTGTCCGTTGGTGATTTTGACAGGGATGACTTTGGAGGTCGTTTCATTTTCCCCAAATGTCAGCTCTACCATCATCGCTTCCCTGCCTTTCGGGTTGTAGGAAGTGGTAAAGACGAAATTCCCTACGCTGTAGTAAATCGGCACACCTTTGTACATCTCCATCCCCATCACCGAGTGACTATGGGAACCGACGACCGCATCTACACCGCTATCGATGAGCTTCCTCGCCATTTCCCGCGCATACGGCTCCGGCACATCCTTGTACTCCAAATTCCAGTGCATCACCGCGATGGTTATATCGGACTGTGCCACCGCCTTTTTGACATAGGTAATCATGGGTTCATACGCGTATGCATGAGCCAGACCTGGCTTGTTTTTTCCTGCAAACCATTGCCGATTGGGCAGCACATGACTCAGGCCGATGACCGCGACGCGCTTTCCGTTGATGGTGCGAACGAACGGTGCGAACGCTTCCTCCTCATTTTTCCCCGCCCCAACATAGCCAATCTGGTTCTTTTTCAAATGATCCATCGTATCAAATAAAGCATCCATGCCGTAGTCCAAGGAATGGTTGTTGGCCAAATTGACAACATCAAATCCAGCGTTCACCAATCCTTGCAAGGTTTGAGGCTTGGAGCGGTACGTATATTCTTTTTTCTCTGCCTGACCACGCGTGCTGACGGAGGTCTCCAGGTTGCCAATGGTCAGATCTGCCTGCTTTAAAAAGTCGGCTGTTTTTTGAAATGGATAAGTAACACCATGCCGACCGATCTGGTTTCCTACACTCTTATCCAGCATGATATCTCCCACAAAAGCAACGCGGATACCTTTCTCTTCTGCTGTGGCTGCTTCAACGGATGTGCCATAGGTACCAAATGCACTGCCGGCGATCAATAGCATCGCAATTGTCAATGTCGTCACGCTCTTCCATCGTCCGATTTCCATGCACCTCTCTCAACAAGCTTCTATGCCCATTCTAGTAGGCGATGGACGTGAAGCATGTTGAAGTCTGTCCGGTATGGAGGAACATTTCCCGCGCAAAATCGACGGTTTACCCAAATGGGAAAAGAAGTGGTGCGTTTTTCCTCTTTTCAAATGTCGAACCATGTTATAACAAGTATAATGTAAATAAAACGACCTCGATCTCGAATGTATCGTGAAAGGAGGAACCATGGTTCATCTCCCGCGTTCCATTATGCTCAAAACCAAAACAACCTTGCCTGCCTTTCAATCCAACAGCGTACGGAGAAATCATTTGCTAGAACAATTGGATGAAGGGATCTCATGCAAGCTGACCATCCTCTGCGCTCCAGCAGGCTATGGAAAAACAACCTTGCTCAGTCAGTGGGCCCATCAACAATCCTCTCGACCTGCTTGGCTTTCCCTGGACGAGATGGACAATGACTTGATCCGCTTCTGGAAATACGTCGTACATACGCTGTCGGATTCTTGTTTCCCAGAGCTAGCCGAGCGACTGGAGCCTTTGATGGGAGCTATTTCTCATACGTCTATTTTTACGTTTATCGACTCGCTCCTCTACGAGCTAGATACGATCCAACAACCTGTATTTCTTTTTCTGGACGACTACCACGCTATTTTCGAAGAACAGATTCATGTCAGCCTTTCGTACTTTATTGACTATTTGCCCTACCACGTTCATCTCTACATCGCCAGTCGAAACGCGATGCCTTTTCCTACCGCCAAATGGACGATGCGCGGACAAGCTCGTCAGATTACTCCGGAACAGCTGCGCTTTACCCAACAGGAAACGGCCAGCTTTTACCGCGACTCCCACGGTATTTCTCTCGACACCAAACAGATCGACCAGCTCTTGGAAAGCACAGAGGGCTGGGTGGCAGGACTTCAGCTGGCTGCGATCTCTCTCGCTAATCCAGTTAACCACGACCGATTTTTTGACGGATTCAACGGCTCTCATCGCAATATCTCCGAGTATTTGCTGCACGAGGTTTGGCTGCGTCTATCTGCCGATGTCCAAAGCTTTTTGCTTGCGACTTGCATCTTGCAGCGCATGGACGCTCCCATCTGCAATCGCCTGACGAATCAATCGCAGAGCCATCAAATGCTTACCTTCCTGTACCAGCAAAACATTTTTTTGATCTCACTCGATGATTATCAAACCTGGTACCGGTATCACCATCTGTTTGGTGAATTTCTCGAAGGTCAGCTGCGTCAAATAGATCCACAAAAAGCAATAGACCTGCATCGCGTCGCCAGCGAATGCCTTGCCGAACGAGAATTGTACGATGAAGCGATCGACCATGCCTTCGCCGCTTCCGATTTCCCCTTCGCTGCCCGACTGCTGGAAAAGCACTTTCCACAGATGATTGCACGAGGAGAGCTTTCCACGTTGCTGCATTGGCTGAACCGTTTCCCCCGTCCGTCTGAGATGCTTCCTCCGCCTTTGCGTCTCCTCTCTGCTTTCCTCCAGATTCTATGCGGTCAAGCCGAGCAAGCCCAAAAGGAGATCCCTTCTTTGGAAGCGACATGTGCCGCCATTGAAGACCCTGAGGAGCAGGAGCAGTTTTTGAGCGGGTTGTTTTTTGTTCGTGCCAATCTAAACTTTGCCCTCGGCCAGTTTGAGACGCTGATTTCTGAATCGGACACCTTTTACAAAAGACTCCCTGAGAGTCCGCTGTTCTTTTATTTCAATTACAATACGACCGAGCCGTACATCAGACGGACAACGCTCGGCCTCAAAGGAATGCTGTCTTTGCAGACGGAATTTGTCGGGAAAATGTTTTCAGGCAAACTGATCGCTCACGGTTGGCAAGACTCTTTGTTCAATATGTACGTCATTCAGGCACTTGCAGAAGGCTATTACGAGTGGAACCGATTAGAGGATAGTGCTTCGCTGCTGGAGCAGGTGGAACCGATTGCTCGCCGGCAAAAAATCCCGGGTTTGCTGGTTCCTTACTCCCTGACAAAAGCGAAAATCGAGCTCGCTTGCGGCTCTCCCTTCTTGGCGAGAAAGATCGTAGAAGAGGCGATGGAAACCATCCAAATTTGGTCGAATGATTATTGGCTGAATCCATTGCGCGCTTTTCTGGCTCGCGTGCATTTGACAGAAGGAAATATTGACCTGGCAACAGAACAGCTCGCCAAGCTGCCATCTTTCTTTTGCGAGAAGCCAGCCATACAACGAGAGCTGGAGCTATTGACTTTTGTTCGCTATTTACTGGCCAAGCAGCAAGCAGAGGACACTTTCTGGATTTTGGACACATTGAAGCTGGCAAGCAAAAGGGAAGGCTTGCTCGCTAGCCAAGTGGACATCGCCATTCTGCAGGCATTGGCGAAACAGCAGCTTGGCCAAATCGATGATGCCTTGGCTTTTCTGCAGGAGGCACTTGTCATTGGCGAAGCAAACGACTATGTGCGCAGCTTTCTGGACGATGGCGCCGCCTTGTACCCGCTGCTCTTTGCCAGCAAACAACGCAGGAAGCAGCGCTATAACAAGTCCAGCTCCCCTGCCTACGTCAAAAAATTGCTTGATCTGATTTCGAAAAAAGAGTCAAAAAGAAAAACAGATCATTCCTCTCCCCTTATCGAACCGTTGACGGGAAAAGAAATGATCCTGTTATCCATGCTGAGTCAGGGTGCCTCCAACAAAGAAATTGCGGAGGAACTCGGGAACACAATTGGCACCGTCAAAGTGTATCTCCATCGCATCTACGGCAAGCTCGGCGTAACCAATCGCACGCAAGCATTGCTGAAGGCGCAGGAAATATCTCTGCTGGAAGCCGATCTTACATCTTATTAATAGGCTTTGAAACCAGCCCTGCCATCTGGTCGAGATCTACGTTTCCACCCGAAACGAGAGTCACGATCCGTTTATCGCGCAGGGCTGTTTTTTCAAACATGGCTGCGGCAATTGCAGTGGCACTAGAAGGCTCGATTACTTGCTTCATCCGTTCGAGCACAAAGCAAAACGCTTGGCGAATCTCTTCCTCGGTGACCAGTACAATGTCGTCTACATATTTGCAAAGAACGGGAAACGTCAGCTCTCCCGGTTGACTGGTACGCAAGCCGTCTGCGATTGTCTGTGATCCCGGAAGAGAAACGCGCTGATTTTGTTTCAGAGAGAGATAGGTGTCGTTGGCAAGCTGCGGTTCGACCCCTATGACCTGAATAGAAGGCTTCGTCTCCTTGATCGCGGTGAGTACCCCCGAAATCAAGCCACCCCCACCAATGGGAACGAAAATCGCATCTACATCATCCAGCTGCTCCACTATTTCCAACCCGATTGTCCCTTGTCCCGCCATGATGTATGGATCGTCATACGGGGAAACGTATACGCCATTTTGCTGCGTGGCGATTTCCTTTGCCCTCGGCAGTCGTTCCGCAGAGGTCAGCCCACACTTCTCCACTTTGCCGTTGTATGCCTCGATTGCTTCCATCTTGCAGGCAGCCACATCTTCGGGGACCACGATTGTCGCTGAGATGCCGAGCTTATTTGCAATGTAGGCAACAGCTTGCCCGTGATTGCCAGAGGAAGCGGCTGTGACAGACACCACACCTTCGCGCACTGCCTGCTTCACCTTATTCGTCGCTCCCCGAATCTTGAAGGAGCCCGTTTTTTGCAGATGTTCCGCTTTCAGAAAAATGTTGTTTCCACAAAGCAAAGATAACTGCTCGGATGAGAGCAAGGGTGTCTTGTGAATCGTATCTGCAATCTGCTCCCGTGCTGCGACGATATCCGCTATCCCAATCATGGCTTTTTGCCTCCTATCGTTGGACTGCTATCATAAAATCGATTTCTACCGGCGTATTTCCTGGTAGTTCGGCAGCTCCGACGGCTGTCCGCGCATGGCGCCCACGTTCTCCAAAGATACGTTCCAACAGCTCGGAAGCCGCATCGATCACATTTGGTTGCTGTGAAAACCCGTCCGTAGATTGTACGTACCCAGTGACCTTCAAAATACGCTCTACCCGATCCAGACTGCCGATCTCTGCTTCCAGACTGCTCAGCCCTTTCAAAACGCAGATTTCAGCCAATTCTCTCGCCTGTTCGATGGTTACGTCTTCTCCTACTTTTCCGACAAAGGGAAGCTTGCCGTCTACTCTCGGCACTTGTCCGCTGATGTAAGCGACCCCTTCATGGACGACGACCGGCACGTATTGATAAAGTGACGGTACGGGCTCGGGCAGTTCCAACCCCAGTTGTTGCAATCGTTCTCGAATCATAACAGCCTCCTTGGGTGACATGGATGTCTGAATGTTCTATATTGGATTACTTACTTATTATGTTAGAAAAAGGAGAAAAAAGCTACGGAAGTAGGAAGCCCCGCGAGAGTTTCACTGGCCAGCTCCCTTCCAAAAGCGGAACGGCGTCCAAAAGTATGTGTCTCTGGACGTTCCTCGAGTTGGACGCTCAAGCATGTTCCGCTTTTAGCCGTTGCCACTGTTCTCGCCCTTTCTGCACAGCTGGTTTGAATAGGCCTTGTTTTTCTGATCATAAACACGCTTCTGGGCAGTTGGGCATATGCTAAATCGTTACGAGGAGGGGAAAAGATGAGTCAAGACTTTCAGGATCTCATCCTATTCGAGCATCGATTTTGGCTGCAAATTTTGGGAGATCATTCCCGTTTTATTCATGAATCACTGTCTCCAAGGGAACAAGAGGAAATAGAACGAGCCCAATACTTTATCGAGTCTTTTGACACCTTGCTGGAGTACGCCCGACACGACTTGTCTCCTACGGAAATTGCTGCTCTCAATCAACAGGCCAGCATTCAAACCGGGCATTTGCGAGAGTTTAAGTTGCACCTGCTCGAGAGACATCTGGTCGGGAAAATTTCCATCAGCCTCAGTCCAACTTTCATTAATCACATGGTGAATGAGCTGGAAGAATACCAACGAATCCTGGATGCTTACCTAGCTGGAAACCAACCTGAAGCCAATACTCCTGTTGATCTGCATCTGCTCTGGCTCTCCGATGCTGTTGGTCATGCTGCTTCTATCACCTCCCTGCTGGATATGGTGGAGCATGACTCCAAACAAAAAAGCGAAACATTCACGAAGCAATTTGCAAACTATTATCAAAAGGCGATCGAGCTGGCTGGATACCTTCGTACGAACTTGCAAAACTTCCCAGCGCTCAAACGCTTCAATCATCAGGCTGAAATGGAAATGAAGCTCTTTCAGATCTTTTTGCACGAACTGGAAGAAATGCGGATGAATAACGAGCTTTTAGGTGTCCTTACTCCACTCATGGCAGACCATATGTCAAGGGAAGAGTGCTATTATTTGATGAAACTCTCAGCGGTGTCAGCTGTGAAGGCGCCTGACTGTTTTCCGACCAAACCTCGGGTTGAATAGAGATTGGGTAATGAGGAATAAGGGAGCAAAGTAATCCCTTTTAAGCCTAAACGCGCTGGTTTGCGCGTTTTTTTGTTTGCTCTCTCCACTCTCGTAAACGTTTTATGAAATAGACCTTTGAAAGTAAAAAAGGGCCGCCCTCTCACCCTACAATCAGGATGAGCAGGAGAGCCCCACTTCTTTTCTACTATTTCGGCTGCATCCGAATGGCGCCGTCCAAGCGGATCGTTTCGCCATTCAGCATGACATTTTGGATGATGCTTTGGGACAGCATGGCAAACTCGGCTGGATTGCCCAGGCGTGGCGGGAAAGGGATGGTGGCACCGAGTGCTTCTTTTGCCGTACGGGGTAGCTTATCAAACAGCGGTGTGTCAAATAGTCCTGGTGCGATGGTCATGACCCGAATGCCGTACGGTGCCAAGTCGCGTGCTATGGGCAGTGTCATCCCTACGATCCCGCCTTTGGAAGCACTGTAGGCTGCCTGCCCGACTTGACCGTCAAAAGCGGCAACGGAAGCGGTATTGATAATGACGCCTCGTTCACCGTGCTTATTTGGCTCATTTCCCGCCATCTGCTCGACAGCCAAACGAATCACATTGAAGGTGCCGATCAGGTTGACGTTGATGACCTTGGAAAACGACTCTAACGGATGAGGGCCGATGCGGGACAGCGTCTTTTGTGCCGTTCCTATCCCCGCACAGTTAATGGCGACGTGGATGGTGCCGAAGTTTCCTGTCGCCTGCTCAATTGCCTCTCGTACACTTCCCTCACTCGTCACGTCCGTCAGAATAAACATCGCGTTTTCTTTTCCCAGCTCTTCCGCTAAGGCATGCCCCTTTTCCTGGGCAAGATCCAGAATGGCGACTTTACCCCCGTGCTCGACCAGATTCCTCGCTGTTGCTTCTCCCAGACCGGAGGCCCCTCCCGTAACAATGGCTACCGCATTTTGAATATCCACGCCATTCTCTCCCTTCTGGTTATCCGCATTAGAAAAAAAGGTATGCAAGTTGGGTACCAGTTGTCTATTCCGTGCCTGTGCTAGCTTTCCCGCCTACCCTCCTGTCTGGCTTCCGCCAAAACCAGACAGATGTCAGACACCTATGTCTGGAGGTAGGACACCACCAAAACGGTCATGCCCGTTTTGGTGACCGCTAGCGGAAATCCACATGAATGAAAAACGACGAGACGTTTTTCACAGTAAAAAAGCTATCTCTCACGGATTTTACCCGTTAAAGATAGCTTATTATCAACAAGTGCTACTTATCTCCTGAAAAGATACAATCCAAACCCAAGGGTATCTCTTCCCCATTTCAAGTACGTATGCCGCCAGGTGCGAATCTTTTGCAAATAGGCGTCGCGATCCGGATCTTGCGGGTTTTCGTGGCAATAGTTCTCTACTGACATCGAGTAGAGCCACTCGTACTGATCCCAGTCTTCCTCACTCGTAATGCTCGACCACAGCGTAATCAGCCCCAGCTCCTCAGCAGATCGGACGTTTTCGTAATGACTTTGCAGCTCGGACTCCTCTGCCCCGCCCAATGCTTCGAGATATTCCTGACTCGGTCTCTGTTTCCAGTACCCTTCCCCGATCAGGATATATCCGTCTTTTTTTACGCATTTCTGCAAGGCTTTGAGCGTAGGTATGAGCCCGCCCAAGGCATGAGTGGAACCGATGCAGATCCCTAGCGAAAAGCGAGGCTCCTCGTACGCATCTACTGCGACCTGTGCATCAGCTGTGATAAATTCAATCTGGTCCGCAGGGATTCGTCCTTGGGCTCGTTGCTTTGCCGATTCGATGGCACCTTCGTACAGCTCAATCGCCGTTCCTTTGATCTTTCGGGATTCGGCTAATCGAATCAAGAGTTCGCATGTTCCCGCTCCGATATCCACGACAGGATCATTCGGCTGCAAAGGAATATGTCCCAATACTTGATTCATTTTCTCTTCGGAGATCGGGTTATAAAAAACGTGATCGCGATGGGCGATAGCTGAAAACTTGTTTCTGTCCATGTTGGCAAACAGCTCCTATTCTCTTTTCATCTTTGCGGATGCTCGACCATTCATGGGAATACGAAATCATAATACCGCCCACCCTTCTTTTGATTCTTTCATTATAGCAAATCTCGGTCATAAACGTGCGATCTGATAGGCACACAGACTCGCGTTTTCTTCCAGATATTCCTGCGCGTACGCCATTGGGTGAGGGTCAGCGTACATACCTTGTATCTTCTTGAGGGTTTTCGCTTGGGTGAATACATATAAGTCCCTACGATGCTAGAATCCGCATGGAAATACGGGCCGAATTCCCTGCGTAACAGGTACAAAAAAAGACCGATCTTTCGCAGAGCTTCTTTTCTGCTTGGACCGGTCTTTTTACGTCACTATTCCACGCTTCATCAGGACTGAGCTGCTAAATGACAACGGATCTGATGCGTCTGGCCTGCTTGGGCAAAAGGAGGAGCTTCCCTTTCGCAGTGCGGCATTCGTTCCGGACAACGAGATGCAAACGGACAGCCTTTATGGCGTTCATAAGGACTTGGGGGGTCCCCCTCCAATCCGATCTTTTCCCTCTTGCCTAAGTCCAATCGAGGAACTGCCGACAGCAATGCCTTTGTGTATGGATGAACAGGTCTATGAAAAATTTCCTCCGTTGTTCCCATCTCTACGATCCTGCAGTCTTCCAGCAGATTTAAAATATGGGCTTGTACTGACACGTCGAGAGCGCTGACCGGCTCATCTGCAATCAACAGCTTTGGGCGAACGGCGATGGCACGGGCAATGCAGATACACTGTCTCTGTCCACCACTGAAAGCTTTGGGATACTTGTCGGCATCCTTGACGTGCAGCCCGACTCGCTCGAGCAAGTACTCCATGTAGGTATTCATTTCTTGCTCGGTCTGACAGATCTGATGGAAACGGATCGTCTCAGCCAGCGTCTCTCCCTCAGGCAACATCAACATCACCTTTTTAAGCATCGTACGTAGTTTCTAGTACGCCTTATTTATAACCTCAACCACCACCGGCACATGATCACTCCACTCACGCCATTCCTCATAGGCCCCCACACTCACTGACTCCAACCTCTCCATCCACTCTTTAGGCAGGAAACCATAATCAATATGGTACCCTTTCTCCTTATGATGATGGAAGTAATACGTAGGAATTGACTCCAAACCGTGCTCTTCCCGAAAAAACGAGTGATAAGCACTTTCCAGTCCATGCGCCTTCAGCATTTGGACGACCGCCGAATGATTGCCGACCCGGGGAAGACTGTCCCAAATGGCATTGCTGTTGAGATCGCCCACGACGAGACAGGTCTCTTCCTTTAAAATGTTCTGGTACTGTTGGAGAGCCAAAAACAATTGCCCTACGTAGCTCTGCTTCCGATCCTTGTGGTCCTTGGTCCAAACGGCCAGCAGGGTAAATGACTCGGGGCCCGTCACCCGGATCGGTACAATCCAGTGGAAACGGTCATCATACGCAGGATGCACCGTTAACGGATACTCGGAAGAACTGAACACCCCCAGTCCCTTATGCGGATTGTCCCCAACCCATAGACTGTGCACGAACAAAGATTCATGGCTCCCTGCCAGCTTTTCCAGCGACTCACACTCGGAAATGACCGCGATCTCGGGTCGATAGGGCACAAGCTTTCCCACTTTTTTTCGAAAGGCTTGCCTGCAGTTCCACGCGACGATGTTCATGAGAGATCTCTCCTCGCTTAGGTAGCATCCATCCCGAACTTCTCCAGCTTCCGATAAAGGCTCGCTCGATGTATCCCCAACAGGCTCGCCGCCTTTACCTTGTTCCCTTCCGCTTTCTGCAACGCCATGGTGAGCACCTTTTTCTCCGTCTTCGCCAGCTCTGCTTCCAGATCCAGCGTCACACTTTCTCCATTCACGACCACTTTTCTCTCCTGCAAGTATGTCGGCAAATGCTCCAGTTCCAGACTACCGTAGTCGGCCAGTTGGATGGCTCTCTCCAGTACATTATGCATCTCCCTGACATTGCCCGGCCAGCTGTGGGAGAGAAACACATCCTCGACTCGTGGACTAAGCCCATTGACCGATGTATACAGCTCACGATTCAGCTTTTGGATCAGGTGCTGGGCCATGGAAATGATGGAGCCGGTCTGGACACGCAGCGGCGGGATATTGATGGTGAAGACATTCAGCCGGTAATACAGATCTTCTCGAAACTTGCCTTCCTCCATCAGCTTTTCCAACGGTCGATGGGTGGCGGCAATCACCCGAATATCGACCTGTGTGGGACGCGTGGCTCCGACCCTCTCCACTTCTTTTTCCTGCAAGACCCGCAGCAGCTTTACCTGCATATCCAGTGGCATATCGCCAATCTCATCCAAGAAAAGCGTACCCCCATGCGCCAGCTCCACTTTTCCCGGCTTCCCGCCTTTCCTCGCCCCTGTGAATGCGCCGTCCTCGTACCCAAACAGCTCGGCTTCCATGAGGTCTTTGGGGATCGCCGCACAATTGACGCGGACAAACGGACCCTCCGCTCGCGGACTGACACCATGAATAGCCTGGGCAAAAAGTTCCTTTCCCGTTCCACTCTCGCCCAGGATGAGAATGGAGGAACGCGATGACGCTACTTTTTTCGCCAGATGGATCGTCTCTTTCAGCAAATGGTGATCTGCGAAAATGGAATCAAAGGAGTAGCGGGTCCCGACTACCCGTTTCAGCTCTTGCCGGTAGAAATCCAGCTTTCTTTCCATGATATTGTAGCGCTCAACCATGCTGCGCAGCTCACGCAGGTCATTGTAAATGACTTTACCCATGGCACCAATGATCTTGTCGTCTTCGCGCATCGGCATACGGCTCACGATGATATCGCGGTTCCCTACTCGCATCAGGTGACCGAGCTCTGCCTTCCCCGTTTCCATGACTTGCGGCATTCGCGTATTTTCGATGACTTCGGTGATCGGTTTGCCGATTGCCTCTTCCATTGTCGTTTCCAGAAAATCACAGTATGCCTGATTGATCATCGTCACGATTCCATTCCGATCGCACATCACGATCCCGTCATACAATTGTTCGACTAGCTCCCGAAACTGATGAAGCTCCCGTTCTTGCTCGGAAATCTTCTGCGTCGCCGCCTCGTAGGAAGTGATGTCTTGAAATACGGAAATGGCACCAATAATCTCGCCTTCCTCGATATAAGGAATCCGGTCTACGAGCAGTGTCTTGTCGCCGAAACGGATCTCCAAGCGCAGACTCGCTTTCCCCTCCCGTATGACATGCATGATGTCTGCTCCCGGCGTAATTCTGGAGACGTGGTGCTGTTTCACTTCGGACAACCTCAGCCCCAGCAGTTGACACCCAGCTTGATTGAGATGCAGAATCATGCCCTCCCGATCGATAATCATCATGCCGATCTGCAAAGAATCGAGAAAATGAAGGAATTGGGGGGTAAGCATTATGGTTGCCTCCTCTTCTGTCTATTTCGTCTCTTTATCTGTCGCAAAAGCGTATCATGTCGCATTAAAGATACATCTATGATGTCGCACTTCTGGAACATCCTCTGCACGTTTTCGCACAATTCCTACACTTTTAGATTCGGTACGATACTTGCTTTTCCTAGCAATCAGATGAAATCGCTTTCAAATTGAGGAGGAACATTTTGATGAAAAGAAATTGGACGTCACTTTCGATGGCTGCACTCTTGCTTTCCACGTTCGCCGTCACGTCTTACCCTGTCACGGAAGTCCATGCCGCTTACTCTCCGGTCATTCCTGGCGCACACAGCGTCACGGTGACCAAATTTGACGGATCAAATGGTGGGCTCACCACGAAGAACCCGTCGCAATACGCAGCTGCGACACAGTTTGGAAATCTCGGACTTGCCCCGAGCGCTTGGGGCTCCAAAGACGATCAAACCGGATGGTATCGCATGTACCAGCCTGCCGAAGTAGCCGGAACACAAGTCAACGGCATGTTTGAAGATGCGAAGTTCGTCATCCGCGTCCCTGCCGAGTGGAATGGGAAACTGGTGGTCGCTGGCATCCCGGCCACGCGTAATGAGACTTCCACCGATCTGTTGTTCAGTGACTATGTCTTGGAGAAAGGTTTTGCTTTCGCCGCCATCGACAAAGGGACGCAAGGTGAAATCGACCCGAATGACCCCTTTGCCAAATCCAAAGATGCACTCGTCTCCGAGGATGATTCCATCAGCGAGTGGAACCTCCGCTATCGTCAGGTAACCAAAGCGGCACAAGCATACTTGGCTAGCAACTATTCCGACCAGCTGATTGATAGCAAAGACAAGAAAAATCCAGCCAGCAAGCTCGTCTCCAAAAATCACCCTGTTCCTACCTACGCGATGGGCATTTCCAATGGGGGATACGTCGTTCGCTATGCGCTGGAAAATGACGATCCGAAAAAGACGAAAGAACCCAAGCTCTACGATGGCGGCGTAGATTGGGAAGGCGTCATGTGGCGCGCCAAGGAGGCCAATCTGATCTCGACTTTGACTCCCGTCGTCAATCATGCAGAAGAAGCCATCTTTGGTTCGGGTGCTGAAAAAGAAAAAGCTGCAGAAGCGCTGTACGCAGCAGGCGTCCCCAAAGGCTCCGAAAAATTATGGGCGTATCATGATCAAGTGTACTGGTTTATTAGCCTCAATCTTTATCGGGATGAGTTTGATCCGAAGGCACCTCAGCGACTCGACTGGCGCGACTACTTGAATTTTGATGAAAAGGGACTTCGTGACCGCAGCAAAGACGCTGCCTTTGAAGATTACGACTATTTCAAAAGACCAGGCAGCGTGAAAAATAACGTCGCCGCTATTGAAAACACCGGCAAAATCAACGTTCCGCTCATCACTGTCGCCGGTTCATGGGATACCCTCATTTTCCCTGATGTCCACGCGAAAGGGTACGCGGAGCTCGTGAAGAAAGCAGGAAAAGGAGATTTGCATCGCCTGTATATGGTAGAGAAAGGCAACCACGTGGACAGTCTCGTATGGAGCAAATCGGATGGGGATCATGAATTGCAGCCACTTCTTCCTTACGTTCATCAGAGCTTTGACATGCTGATTAAATGGGTGGAGGAAAACGACAAGGCTCCAGAGAGCAAAGAGATTCCAACTCCGAAAGACAATACCAAGGTAATCGATATTAAGTCGGGGGATGAAATTCAGCCTTACTAGAAAAGAAGCCCCCAATAGAGAAAAAGACCGAGCTTTGCTGGCAATCAGCGCTCGGTCTTTTTTCGTTTCGCCGTCACGGCATTGCTAAAATAGATTTCATTTGCTACAATAACTGACGAACGTTCGTTAATCAAAAAGTAACATTGAGGTGATTTTATTGAAAATCGATGACATTAAGGCCGCTGGTCTCAAATATTTCACGCTTCATGGTTATGAGGGAGCGTCCCTTGCACAAATAGCTGATGAAGTCGGGATGAAAAAACAATCGCTTTACGCTCATTTTAAAGGCAAAGATGATCTTTTTTTGCAGGTTTTACGTGACGCGAAAGAGGTTGAGCTATCTTCCAAGCTTCACTATTTCAGCAGCAACGGCTCGCAAAATCCCAAGAAGGATTTATACGGCTATCTCCAGTTGATGATCGATCTTTTCCAAAAAAATGTGCAATTAAAGTTTTGGCTGCGCATGTCTTTTTTTCCGCCGGCTCACCTTGCCAAAGCGGTTGAAAAAGAAGTGATCGATATCGAGGATAAGATACAGGCGGTACTGGAAAGGAAGTTTCAGGATTGGATCGATGCTGGAGCAATCGTTGGCGATTCGGCAAAAACAACGACCCTCGCCTACTTGGGCATCGTGGATTCCCTTACGCTGGAGCTTGTGTACGGCAATGATGAGAACCGACTAAAAGATAAACTGGAAGCCTCTTGGACAGTATATTGGAGGGGAATTTCTCATCGTTGATTCTTGAAAACAATGAGGTATCGATATATGAAGAAGACAATGAAAGAACAAAAAACCGTATTGATTATACTTTTAAGCAATATCTTTATCGCGTTTCTAGGCATTGGGCTCGTCATCCCCGTCATGCCGTCATTTATGAATCTTATGCATTTATCGGGACAAACGATGGGCTATCTGGTAGCCGTATTTGCGATGGCACAGCTGATTATGTCGCCGTTCACTGGACGTTGGGTCGACCGTTACGGCAGAAAGAGAATGATCATAATCGGCTTATTCCTTTTTGGTGTTTCTGAGCTGATTTTCGGTTTGGGCACGAATGTATCGGTACTTTATCTAGCAAGGATTTTGGGAGGAGTTAGTGCTGCCTTCATCATGCCGGGCGTTACTGCCTATATTGCGGATGTTACCTCCGACGAGGAACGGCCGCAAGCCATGGGGTATTTGTCCGCTGCCATTAGCACCGGCTTTATCATAGGACCTGGCATCGGCGGCTTTCTTGCAGAATACGGTATACGCATGCCCTTCCTTTTTGCGGCAGCCATTGCCTTTGTCGCATGCGTTTCATCGATTTTCGTTTTAAAAGAGCCGCTGACAAAGACACAGCTTGCAGAAATTGCTGCGAATGCAAAGCAAGCCAGCTTTGTAAGTGATTTTAAAAGATCGCTTCAGCCTCTTTACTTCATTGCCTTTGTCATCGTATTTGTGCTCGCTTTCGGTTTATCGGCATATGAAACGGTATTTAGCCTGTTTTCCGACCATAAATTCGGCTTCACGCCGAAAGACATTGCCGTGATTATTACGATAAGCTCCATCTTCGGAGTGATTGTGCAAATATTTTTGTTTGGAAAAATGGTCGATAAATTCGGCGAAAAGAAGTTGATCCAATTCTGTTTAATTGCAGGAGCGATATTGGCGGCGGTATCCACTATGATCACCGGTTTTTGGACCGTGCTGTCAGTAACGTGCTTCATCTTCCTGGCATTTGACTTGCTTCGTCCGGCTTTGACGACATTTTTATCCAGAGCTGCAGGGATCGAGCAAGGGTTCGTTGCTGGGATGAACTCAACCTATACGAGCTTGGGCAATATCGTGGGACCAGCGATAGGCGGGATATTATTTGATGTAAACATCCACTTTCCTTATCTTTTCGCTGCGGTCATTATTGTCATTGGACTCGGTATTACCGTCTTTTGGAAAGAAAGACAATTGGGATAACATACTCCGATGGAATACCATTGTATTTGTCAAAAGGCATTGAACATTTCAAAACGACAGGAAAATAGTAAGAAGAAGGATATTACGAAAACCCTGATTTTTCTCCGTTGCATAGAGAAATCAGGGCTTTGTCATATCCGCGTTTTTTCGGCAGGACAACCAATACGTCACTCTTGATCGTCCAACCTTTTCTTGAATCCCATTTCTTCTCCCGCCGGATACCCTAGCGATTCATAGAAATGGTGCGAATCGGTGCGTTCGGCTTCGGATACCAGTATGACGTACTTGCAGCGCTGCTCTCGCCCGAAACGTTCCAGATCTGTCATGAGCTCTCTGCCGATTCCTTTTCCACGACTGGAAGGATCCACCACCACGTTTTCAATCAGCATAAAGGGCCTGCCATTCCCACATAGATCATGACAGACAATCCCCATGGCCGAACCGACTACCCGCTCTCCCTCACAGGCAACAGCTACGTAGTATTCCGGTTTTTGTGAAATGATTTCGATCTGCCGTATCATGGCTGTGGTATCCGATTGTGTGCCTATAAACTCCACGAACAAATCAGACAGCTGGCTAGCATCTTCCCTCACTGCTTTTCTGACCGTGATCTTCATGCACCAAACCTCCCTTTTTTTGCCGACAGGTATTGTTCTGACCAAATCGTACAATCACTTGGCTCGATTGACAATATCGAACAGGAGGAGGAGTTTCCGTTTCATTGGGTCATCATCGTTACAAAGTCATCCAGCTTATCCAGCGTAATGATGTTCTGATTGCAGGACTGACTGTTTTGGCAAATGTAATTCCCGCGTTTGATATACGCTCCGTCGCCTGAGCTTTTGATTTCCGAAATAAACATCCCTACTTCATCAAACTGGTTGCAGAGCGCACACATTCCTTTTTGATTCATGAGGGTAAATGCGCCTTGAAAGCCGACCAGCTTTCCTTGGTATTCGGTGATCAGGTATTTTTTTTGCGTCCCGTCATCCTGCCAGCTCACGTAGGAATGCTCTTGCAGGTTCAAGTCTTTGACAGACGGGGCTTTCAGCTTTTTGGCTTTCGGAAAAAGCTTTTTGAGGGTCTGATCTGTTATGACCGGAAACGGGTTCACATATGGCTGCAGTTGAGTCAGATATCGTTTCACATCTGTACTTTCTGCGATTTCCGCAATCGGGTACAGCAATTGCTGCTGCTCCTCGTTCATAGCTGGAAACAGGCGTGCTACATTTTCTTTAGCGATATCCTTTCGCGCCCGGTGAACACTCGCATCACTGCTGGCAGACAGTCCATTCAGCAAGATTTTCGTTTGTGCTTTTATATAGTTGTATTGATAGCTTTTCATAAAGGGATTCATCATTCTCACTCCATTACCCGCCATGCGTGTTAGTCTTTACTCTTACAGACTAAACGTTTTGTCGGTCGATCTAAATGGAGAAGATGATTCGGAAATGATCTTGGCATACGAGGGCAACTACTTCACCGGTCTCGAATAGATTTGTCTTCCCTCATGTGAAAACGCGCCCATTCGTTTCATGCCTGCAAGGGTGAATTCCATAGCAACGGTCTCATTTCTCGGTGGCGTGAGCAGTTTGTGCGGAAAGGGAAATGGCTGTTTATTTGCAATGTCCGTAACGATATGAGTACTTGTGTGAAACAGCTTGCCGGTCTGACTCAGCTGCTTCAGTTCCTCTGGTCGATCCAGCTTGTACGGTAGTGTGGTAGTTGCCTTGTCCATCGCATTGATTTTCTGAAAGAAGTAACCGTCTTTTGTTTTCGAAACAGCAAGAAACTGTCCGTCACTCGTCTCTTTCAAAAAGGCGTACTTCTTGGAAACGAAGGCTCCTTTTTTGTCCATCAGCAAATAAAATTCGTCCTGATCCTTTTTCCCGGATACGATGAATACACCCGAATGAAAGTTCGATTCCACCTTGTAATTCCGCGAAGGCTTCAATACGACTTTTCCTTCGTGAGTAATGAAGTGAGTCATACCGTTTATTTTAACGCGGTGCAGTCCTTCGCTGTAGCCCATATATTCATCGAAAAATGGCTGGCAGGTTACGTTTCCATTCATATCTTTCAAGCCAATTTTGTAAGAGATCAGCGCGCCATTCACCACATGATTTTTCACAAAAGGGTAGTGATGAATATCGTACGCTACTTTACCCGTATATTGATCGGGGATACTCCACCATTTTTCATCACCCGTTAGCTGTTTCTCTGCTTTCGTGCGGGCATTGTAAAAGGAAGACAATCCCGCTTCTGGTTGAAATAAAAACCATTCGCCATCCATTTGCGTGAAGGAATGGTCGTACGCAGCCGTCTTCTGGATATTCCCTTGCTTGTCGTAAATGATATACTCGCTGAACTTGAACATATCTCCTGTCTTAAAGAAGCCATATCCATTTTTAAGGGGACTGATGTAGCCTGGCCAATACGTGTATTCCTGCGTGCCTATTACTTTTCCGGCGGGGGATACGAGTGCAAAAGATGGGAACGGTTTACGATAATCATCCCAGTCCTGAGACGATCTCATAAAAGGAACAAAGAATGGCTCTGTCAAACCTGGAGGTACCTGAATCTCCCTTTCTGTCGGGACATCGTTACTGATTGTGGTGCTCTGCTGCCACTCAGCTTGTACAGCATGTGGAACGAGTAAAAAAGTGAGGCACAAAGCAAGTGCAGTTTTGAGGTGTTTCGCGGATTTCATAGGAGTTCCTCTTTCTTTACGATTGAATTGTCATGTGTTCTTACCAATAATACGATTGGTAATACATGACAGTCACATGTA
>JARDZO010000023.1 GCA_029240815.1 Brevibacillus sp. | reverse complement strand
ATCCGGTCAGCAAGCGATACGATCTGTTCTCGATCCTGCGGGATACGTATGTAGACATTCCGGGTAACGGCAGTTCGCGTATCAATTCAGCGATTGTCGATGGCGGCCCAGAGCTGGCGATGAAGACCGTCAGTCAGTTTACTGGCTTGCCTGTTGATCGCTATGTCATTACTGATTTTGAAGGCTTCAAAGCATTGATTGACTCCGTGGGCGGCGTCGAGCTGGATGTGGAGAAAAATATGTACTACCACGATCCTACGGATAAAGGCGTGTACGATATTAATCTGAAAAAGGGTGTTCAGCAGCTGGACGGAAATAAAGCTCTGCAATACGTGCGTTTCCGTCATGATGCCACCTCCGATTATACGCGTACCGAGCGTCAGCGTAAATTGTTGGCCGCAGTAGCAGATCAGATGAAAAAGGGTACGACTCTGATCCAAATGCCTTCGATTTTGAAAGAAGTGACACCATACGTCCAGACAAACATCGGTACGATGGATATGCTGAAGCTGTCCTCATTGGGATTGAATCTCAACACGCAAAATCCAGGAAAGCACCAGCTTCCACCGATGGGCATGTTCCATGAATCGCACCGGGCAGGCTCCGTTCTTGTACCGGATGTTGATCAAGTCCAAGCTTTTATTCAGGAAGCCCTTCAACCAGCTACTACCAAAGAAGCCAATACGACAGTCGAAGATCCAACTACGAGCAGCACGCCTCAATGAGCGTGCTGCTTTTTTTCGTACCAAATTGGTTTTTTTGGGGAAGACTATCCATGATTTGCTTTGCATGGGGGTGAAGATGGATGGATCAGGAAATGGCGCGCAGGTGGTTATCCAATACAGGAGACCTGGTCGTAGAGCACATTGATGAGCCGAATGGCCGTGTGCGTCTGTACTATCTGTCCACCATGGCGGATGCGAATGTCGTATACAACGAGTTGATCCCAAAGCTCCGCATGCTTCCGCTGGAGACGGTAGGAATTGCCGAAGTGGAGAAACAGCTGGGAGTGGCCAGCAGCAACAGGGTCTACGAAGTCCAAGAGGCAGTCAGTCGGATGATACACAACTGCATCTACGTGCATATGCAAGATGCTGCATACGGGCTTGCAATCCCGAGCGATGGCACTGCAGGCAGAAGTATCCAGGCTCCTGAGTTGGAATCGGTCGTCATGGGCCCCCAGATCGCGTTTGTCGAAGAGCTGAATGTCAACCTGAGCATCATCCGGAAATACATGCCAACTACCCATCTGTTTCATGAGCGGATGGCGGTAGGGAAAGAAATACCCATTGATATATCCGTCTTGTATCTCGAGAACATCGTAGACCCGGAGAATGTGAACACGGTGCGCCAGCGCATACAGGAATTGAATGTCGACAGCCATTTCGATTCCAGCATCCTCGCGCAATATATTGCGGATAATGAGCGATCTTTGTTTCCGACGCTTCAGCAAACCGAACGGCCGGACCGCGTCGTCCATGGTTTGCGGCAAGGCCAGGTTGCGATTTTGGTCGAAGGCAGCCCCTTTGTTCTGCTGGGGCCGACTACCTTGCTGCAGTTTTTTCAGTCGCCGGATGACTATTACCTGCGCTGGATTCTGGCAACTTTTAACCGAACGATGCGGATGTTTGCCATGATCCTTTCCTTGTTGCTTACGCCCGTCTATGTAGCGGCTCTTACTTATCACTATGAAATGATACCGGCAGACCTCTTGCTCTCACTGGCACAGTCCCGGTCGCGCGTGCCGTTTCCCCCTCTCTGGGAGGCGGTCTTGATGGAGCTCATCATCGAGCTCTTGAGGGAAGCCGGGGCGAGGCTGCCGACCAAGGTAGGTCAAACGATTGGTATCGTGGGCGGTATCGTAATCGGACAGGCGACGGTTCAAGCCGGGTTTACCAGCAATATTCTGATCATCATCGTAGCGCTCGGGGCCCTTTCTTCCTTCATTGCGCCCAGCTATGTGATCGGCTCGACGATTCGAGTCATTCGCTTTCCCATGATTTTACTGGCTGGGTTACTCGGCGCGATGGGGATCGTGGTCGGATTCAGCTTCTTGGCCAGCCATTTACTTCGGCAGACCAGCCTGGGACGTCCCTACATGTATCCGCTGTATCCTGTCCGCTTTGAGGATTGGAAGGATGGATTTATACGAGCACCGCTATCCTCCTTGTGGCTGCGCTTCAAGTTTTTCAATCCGCAGCAGAAAAAACGGTTTAATCGTGAACAGGCACAAATGAAAAAAGACATCGACGAGTGAGCGAGGCCCATATGAATATCAATGATAATGTATCACCGACAAATACCATATCGGCGTACTTGGCAGGATTTCTCGTTCATGCAACGCAGATCGGTGTTGGCGTGTTGGGCTATCAACGGATTGTTGCTGGAGAAGCCGGGCACGATGCCTGGATTGCCGTTGTGTTGGCGGGACTCGTTACGCACCTGACCGTTTTGGTGATCACGAAGACATTGCAGAGCTACCCGAGTGCAGATTTATACGGGATTCAAATGGACGTTTTCGGGAAATGGCTGGGTACAGTCGTCGGGGTATTCTATTCCATGTATTTTTTCTTGTCAGCAACCGTCATTCTCCGAACCTACGTCGAGGTGGTCCAAACCTGGGTGTTCCCCAACCTGCCGACATGGGTCTTGTCCGCAATCATCTTGTTCCTGGCGATTTACACGATCATGGGAGGCATCCGGGTGGTGGCAGGCTATACGTTTTTTTCCGTGAGCGTGACGATCTGGCTTGTCTGCGACTTGTATTATCCATTGCAGTTTGCCCAATGGGAGTATTTGTTCCCCATCATGGAAGCGAGCGCAGGCCAATTGTTCAAGGGCATGCTCGCAATGTCTCTGAGTACTATCGGCTTTGAGATTCTGTACGTCATTTATCCGTATGTCCAAAACAAGGAAAGGCTGCCTCGAAGCGTTCAGACCGGCGTGCTGGTCACCAACCTCATCTATACCTTCGTGATGATCGTGTCACTGGTATTTTTTAGCCAAGGGCAGCTCATGAGGACGATCTGGGCGACACTCAACTTGAAGAAAATGGTCTATTTCCCGATCCTGGAAAGGTTCGAGCTGATCGCCATTTCCATCTGGCTGCTGGTGGTCCTCCCCAATATCATGGTGTTTATATGGTCTTCTGCACGAGGATTCAAGCGCCTCTTCGGTTGGAATCTGAGGAACACCATGATTCTGATACTCCCGGTCATTTATGTGATATCCCTGCTACTCGTCAGCCGTAATGATATCAACCAATTGAACGAAATTTTCTCCAAGATGGGCATGTATACGGCGTATGTGTATCCTTTCTTTCTTTTTGTGCTGGTCAAATGGAAGCACCGGAAAAAGCGCATGGAGGAGGGACCGGCAGATGCGACGGTTCACGAATAGTCCGTTTGGGATATGCAAACGATTTCTGAGCATTTGGTGTTCAGTGGTCCTGCTCATCACGGGCTGCTCTGACAGACAAATCTTCGACGAGACAGGGCTGGTGACCGTCGTCGGCTATGATCATCAAAAAGACGGGAACATTCGCGGGACGGTCGTCATGCCTTCGATTAATCCGGAGGCAAAAGAAAAAATTCAGTTGATCTCATCCGTCGGGAAGACGAGCAAGGGGATTCGCGACCAGGCTAATTTACAATCGGACAAGAAGGTGCTGGGTGGACAGCTGCGTGTCGCTCTCTACAACGAAACGTTGGCCAAGCAGGGATTGGGAAGCATCGTAGACACCCTCTATCGTGACCCGTCCATCTCCAGTCGGCTTTACCTGTGTGTGTATGAGGGCTCCACCTACGATTTACTTACCTATCCGTACAAGGAATTGGGGAACGTCGGAATCTACATGTACCGCATGATCGAGCAAAACGTGAAAGGGGAGAAAATCCCGTCGACCACCATGCACGAATTCTTTCGCGCGTACTACGATCATGGAATTGATCCGCAGCTGCCCTACATTGTGCGAAAGGGAGACGAGATCCAGATCAAAGGGGTGGCGTTGTTTCAGGGTGATCGCTATGTGGGCTGGATTAGCCCCAAGGAGGCCTTCCTGATCAAGCTGATTCACGGCAAGTTCAGGATCGGTAGCTATGAAACCGCTGTTCCGGCCGAAGTGTTTGGTAAGCATGTCCAGCATGAAAAGAACAAAAAGAAGGAAGTACAGCTCGTTTTTGACACCATCACTTCTAAATCTCGAATCCGCTTGACGAAGGCGTCTCCAGCCCACTTCGAAGTGAGTGTTAAATTGAATGCGCGCATTCTGGAATTGACAATCCCGTTAAAGGTGGATGACCCGGCCATTTTGAGTATCATGGAACGGGAATTGGAAAAAGAGGTGGAAGCTAGGCTGCAGCGAGTCGTAAAAAAAATGCAGGATATGGAGGTAGATCCAGCCGGTTTTGGGGTTATCTATCGGTCTAATCGTCGAGGGATGGGGAAGATGACGACCAATGAATGGCGGAAGATGTTCAAGGAAGCCACGTTTCAGTTTAAAGTGAACGCGACCATCATTCGAAATGGCGTAATGGATTAACAATCAAAGAAATTGCATTGCAAAAAAACAATTTTTCCTCCTATTTCTATTGACGTATGTTTTTCAAAAGGGATATAATCCGATTTGTATTACGGAATCATTGAATTGCGAAATATGAACATAATATACGTGGAAATCTTTCTTATCAAGAGAGGCGGAGGGACAGGCCCTATGAAGCCCGGCAACCGGCCCATGTTTTTTACATGGAAGTCGCGGTGCCAATTCCTACAAGATTGTTTGGATCTTGATAGATGAGAAGGGTGGATGCGAACGTGATATACGTTGCAGCCCCTTTTTCGTTTGTTGAAAAAGGGGCTCGTTGTTTATTAATCATAGTAGTTTTTTGACAGGGAGGTGGACTCGTTGATTCAATTGCGCAATCTGCAAAAAAGCTATCAGGTACAGGGAAAGACGATTCCTGCATTGCACGGGATTGATCTGACGATAGAAAAGGGAGAGATTTACGGGATTATCGGGCATTCTGGTGCAGGGAAGAGTACACTCATCCGTTGTATCAACCTGCTGGAACGTCCGACCTCTGGGCAAGTATTTATCGATGGGGTCGAGCTAACCAAGCTGGACGACCAAAAGCTGCAGGAGCAGCGTCGCCAGGTCGGAATGATTTTTCAGCATTTTAACCTGCTGTCCTCTGCAACGGTAGGAGACAATGTAGCGTTTCCCCTGAAATTGGCGAAGCGTCCCAAGGCCGAGATCCGCAAAAAAGTGGACGAGCTGTTGAAGCTGGTCGGACTGGAAGCGCATCGGGACAAGTTCCCATCCCAATTGTCGGGTGGCCAAAAGCAACGTGTAGGTATCGCCCGTGCGCTGGCGAACGATCCAAAGGTGCTGTTGTGCGACGAAGCTACGTCAGCATTGGATCCGCAGACAACCAATTCCATTCTGGCTCTGCTGCTGGATATCAATCGCAAGCTGGGCTTGACCATCGTCCTGATTACCCATGAGATGCACGTCATTCGCTCGATCTGTGATCGCGTCGGCGTCATTGATGGAGGGCTCATTGTAGAGTCAGGTAAGGTGCTGGAGGTCTTCCTGAAGCCACAGCATCCAACCACACAGGAATTCGTGGAGCAAGTGGCGGATTCGACAGAGCTGCGTGAAGCGGTAGCTCATGAAAAAGCGACAGGCAAACGAACGATCGCAAGAGTCACCTTCTTGGGAGAGCAGACGTATCAGCCGATCTTGTTTCAGACGATGCAGGAGACGGGTACCGTATTCAGCATTTTGCAAGGTACGATCTCGCGCATGAAGGATACACCGTATGGCCAGCTGGTCGTTGAGCTGGAAGGCGATGCTGCACAGAGTGAGCGTGCGATCCAGACGCTGCGGCAGCGCGGCCTTGAAGTGGAGGTGATTTAAATGGGATTGACACTGGAAAATGTGGACTGGGCTGAAATAGCGGAAGGAACGTTGGCAACACTAACCATGCTCGGCTTCTCTACGTTGTTTGCGGTATTGATCGGATTGCCGGTAGGTGTGATCCTGTTCCTCACATCGAGAGGCCAGCTTTTGGAGAATCGCGCATTCTATTCGATCGCATCGATTGTGGTCAACATCTTGCGCTCTGTTCCTTTCATTATTCTCATGATCCTGTTGATTCCGGTTACGAAAGCGATTGTGGGAACTTCGCTGGGCGTGTTGGGTGCGATTCCACCACTAGTGATCGGGGCAGCTCCGTTCTTCGCCAGACTTGTAGAGACCTCATTGCGTGAAGTCGATCGAGGGGTGATCGAAGCAGCTCAGTCGATGGGAGCTTCCAACTGGCAGATCGTGTGGAGCGTCTTGTTACCTGAGGCGCGGTCCGGTCTGATTGCGGCCATCACGATCACAACAGTTACGCTCGTATCTTACACCGCGATGTCCGGGGTAATCGGCGGAGGCGGTCTGGGTGACCTGGCGATCCGCTACGGCTATCAGCGCTTCCAGACGGATGTCATGGTGGTAACCGTCATAATCTTGCTCGTGTTGGTGCAGATCTTGCAGTCCTTTGGGGATCGGTTGGTTTTGAAATTCAGCCGTAAGTAGGATCTTTCCATATATATTTCTAAAAAGATGGTTAGACGAAAAGGGGGATTTTTCCGTGAAGAAATTAGTGGTATCTGTACTGTCGACTGTATTGGCATTCTCTCTGGCTGCTTGCGGCAGCAAACCAGAAGCAACTCCAGCTCCAGCTGAGGGTGGCGCACAAGGCTCCAAAGGAGCAGAAGCAGTGACTTTGAATATTGGAGCGAGTCCAGTTCCACACGCTGAAATTTTGAAATACATTCAGCCAAAACTGAAAGATCAAGGCGTGAACCTGGAAATCAAGGAGTTCACGGATTACGTTCAACCAAACGTACAAGTAAACGAAAAACAACTGGACGCAAACTTCTTCCAGCACAAGCCATACCTGGAACAGTTTAATAAAGACCAAAACATGGACTTGCAACCAGTGGTAGCGGTACACATCGAGCCATTCGGTGCTTACTCCAAAAAGATCAAGAAAATCGAAGAATTGGCTGATGGAGCAACAATCGCTCTGCCAAACGATCCAACCAACAACGGCCGCGCACTGGCTCTTCTTGAGAAAAACGGCGTGATCAAGCTGAAAGAAGGCGCAGGCATCAGCGGTACCGTAAAAGACATCGTAGAAAACAAGAAAAACCTGAAGTTCAAAGAAGTAGAAGCGGCTATGCTGCCACGCGTACTGGAAGAAGTAGATTTGGCGCTGATCAATACGAACTACGCTCTGGAAGCAAAACTGGTTCCAACGACAGATGCACTGCTTCTCGAAGACAAGGAATCTCCATACGCGAACTACCTGGTAGCTCGTCCTGACAACAAAGACTCCGAAGCGATGCAAAAACTGACGAAAGAGCTGAATTCGCCAGAAGTGAAACAGTTCATCGAAGAGAAATACAAAGGTGCAATTGTTCCAGCGTTTTAAGGAATAAAATAATTGATAGATCAACTAAAACCCGACTAGTCCACAAGGCTGGTTGGGTTTATCTTTTTTAATAATAGTATAAATATTCATAAAATTAAATGAAATCTATGCAAACCCCATTCTCAAAGGAGCTATCTGTCGAGTATATTTTGGTGGAAATGGAAATTGTAAGACAAGGGGGAACATTCAGATGAGAAAGAAAGTAAGTCTGTTTGCTGGCTTGCTCCTGGTGGTCGGAACGGTTCTGGCAGGCTGTTCCGGTGGGGCGCAACCGTCAGCATCTACACCACCCAAACAAGAAACGGCAGCACCCGCGGCACCCACGGAAGAAAAAAAACCACAGGTGTTCCGTGCGAATCTGACCAGTGAGCCATCTACGGCTGACCCTGGTTTGGCCAAGGACGCCACTTCAGGCGCAATCGTTCGTGCGACATTTGATGGATTGACCCGTCTGGATAAAGATTCAAAACCGATGAAATCGATGGCGTCTGACATCAAAGTATCTGATGACAACCGCGTCTATACCTTCACGATCCGTGATGCGAAATGGAGCAATGGAGATCCGGTGACGGCACATGATTTTGAGTTTGCCTGGAAGCGTGTGCTGGATCCCAAGCTGGCAGCAGAATACGCGTACCAGCTGTACTACATCAAGAACGCGGAAAAGGTGCATACCGCCAAAGCGAAGCCAGAGGAATTGGGTGTCAAGGCACTGGATGACAAGACTCTGGAAGTGACACTGGAGAATCCGACTCCCTTTTTCCTGGAGTTAACGGCTTTCTACACCTACTATCCAGTCGACAAGAAAGTAGTCGAGGCCAATCCGAACTGGGCGAATGAAGCAGCTACTCACGTTGGGAATGGTCCATTCAAGATGACAGGCTGGGAGCACAAGAGCAAGATTGTCTTGGAGAAAAACGAGAACTATTGGGAAAAGGATGCCGTAAAGCTCGATCGGATCGAGTTTGCCATGATCGAGGACGACAGCACCGCGTTGTCCATGTTTGAAAATGGGGAGCTGGATTGGGCAGGCCAACCGCTTGGGGGATTGCCTACCGATGCCATTCCGTCTCTAAAAGATGCCGGTAAACTGGTCGTGCATCCGAAAGCAACCATGTACTGGTACAAGTTAAATACGACAAAGGCGCCCTTGAACAATGCAAAGATCCGTAAAGCACTCTCCTATGCTGTCAATCGTCAGGCGATCGTCGATAACATCACACAAGTAGGGCAAGTCCCCACGATGGGGATGCTGCCGCAATCCATGATCATCAAAAAAGATGGCTACTTCAAGGACAACGACATCGAGACGGCAAAGCAGTTGCTAGCAGAAGGCTTAAAGGAACTGGGGCTATCTAGTCTTCCGCCTGTCACCCTTTCGTACAACACGACCGATAGGCACAAGAAGATTGCTGAAGCGTTGCAGGACCAGTGGAAAAAAGGGCTGGGGATCGATGTAAAGCTGGCGAACAAGGAGTTCAAGGTTCATTTGCAGGATATGCATGAACTGAACTACGATATCGGACGCATAGGCTGGAACGCAGACTTCAACGACCCGATCAACTACATGGAAATGTTCCGCGAAAAAGACACGGGCAACAATGACACAGGGTGGGAAAATGCGAAGTACAAGGAACTGCTGCAGCAATCGGCCATAGCCAAGGACCCGGCAGCACGCACCGAGCTATTTGCACAAGCCGAACAAATTTTCATGGATGAGATGCCTCTGATCCCTCTTTTCACAGATGTCGATGTATGGGTGCAAAGTGACAAAGTAAAAGGCGTGCAGGTCGATGGTCTCGGATTCATCGATTTGAAGTGGGCTGAAATGGTGCAGTAGATTAACGAAAACTCACTCATGCTCCTCCTGTTTCACTCTAAAACAGAAATGTGAATTGTATTCAACTCTGCCACCTACTATTCTTAGAATAGGAAATGGAAGGCAGGCTGTTTTGGAAAAAGACGACAGGAGGAGCGCTCATTGAATGGAGCTGTTAATGGATTACCCAAAGGGGTCCTTCATCTGGCAGAGAACGATCAAAAATTTTCGCTTGAAAGGTACGCACCTTCTGTTGAGACCCAATATTTTGTGCAGCATTACTGGATTGTCAGATGGGATTTGCGAGGGCAGGAGCCGTACAGACAGACTGTGATCGCCCATCCAAACGTCAATCTTGTCGTTGAAGAGAAAGGCACACGCATTTATGGCGTAGGACGATCTACCTCGGTACGTATCGTACAGGATCATGGATGGGTGATCGGCATCAAATTCAAGCCCGGTGGTTTTTACCCGTTCCTGGGTGCCCCGGTTTCCCGCTTGACTGACAGCACAGCGACTATAGAGGAAGTATTCGGAATCGAAAGTGGGCCGCTCGAGAAATTCATTTTATCCGCTTCTGATGACAAGAGTATGGTGAATCGGGTAGAAGCTTTTTTGGCAGAAAGATTGCCGGAGAGAGATCCGAATGTATCTCTCGTTCACGAACTGGTCATGGCTTTTCGAGACGACCGCAGCGTGATCAGGGTGGAGGATGCCGTACGTTTAACCGGAATGAATAAACGAACCATGCAACGACTGTTCGACCGTTATGTGGGAGTTAGTCCGAAATCCGTCATCAGACGTTATCGTTTGCACGAAGCTGCTATGCGCATTGATCAGGGAGATGTGGCCGACTGGCTGGATCTCTCTACTGAACTGGGGTATTACGATCACTCTCACTTCATTCGCGATTTTAAATCAGTCGTTGGGATGTCGCCTGAAGAGTATAGACAAAAATAAAAAAGCAGGGCTTTCCTTTTGGGGTCGGATGACCACGGGAAAGCCCTGCTCTATTTTTAAGGGAACGGTTCAACCTATGTAGCGCGGCCGCTTGAAGCCGGCTTCTTTCGTTGCGATGACGACAATCCCTTCCTCCGGGTCCAGCACGGAAGGCCCATTGTGATAGATCGCACCTTGGAGAGGAGGAATCTGGCCATAGACTTTTCTCGCGCGCTGTGCCAAAAGCGAGCGCCATACTTGGCGTGAGACGTGTCTGGAAACAGGTCTGACGTGGCCAGCGACGGTCATGTGAGCATGCGCTTTTCGAGCTGTCATGGTAACGTTCCCCTTTCAAGAATGGTTTCAAAGTAATAGAAGAGATCTTCATTGATTCGAATCAGCTCTTCGGCAATTTCAGGAAGTGCAAGTGTGGTTTCCTTTGCTAACAGATGAATGGTGAACACGAAGATTTTCGCGACCGTGAAGCTGAGAATCAGCTCTTTTTCATGTCCGTATTTTTTCCCTGTGTAGGAAATCACTTTTTGATTGCTTAAGAACGAGTCTACTACATAACTCCGGTCCTGCGGGTTACTTCCATTGTATTCCAAAAGGTATGTTTTTGCATTGTCTTTTATCGCGCCGGAGCAACCAATTTGCACGAGAGCTTTACCGTCCTCGGTCAGTTGGAACAGCGTAGTTCCCTTTACACGGAAATCAGCCAAAGGACAAAATTCATTATGGAGAGCTCCCAGTACGGAGTGGATGCGAGGGAGCATTCTCTCACTCGACTCGATGGCGGAGAGCATAAAGCGTGCATGTGATTCCAATGTCAGTATGTATCGTTGGAGCTCTTTTTCTGACACGCCTTGCTGGATGGGACCGTATTTTTGGAGCTGGCGTCGTATGAGATGGCAGGCAGAACCGATTTTAGCCGGAAAAAACTTCGGGTCTGTGGTGTGGTCATAGGTGACGGGAGTAATCCCGAGCAGATCGGTAGGCAGGTGCATTCCGGGTACATGTCGAGGCGTCATGAAAAAAACGCGCTCGATGCCCAGTTTGCCGGTAAACAAGCCAAACTCAAACAGCACATTGTCCCGCACTGTTTTCACTTCCTGGTTCCGGTAACGAGTCAGGTCATCCGGTGTAAAGGCAAAGATGGCGAAGTCCACTTGTCTGGTCATTCCGATGAGGTCGTGCAACGTGACGCTGCCAGGCTCGAATATTCCTTGCGGCCAAACGATACAATCGGCATCATGCTCCAGAGCGTTTTGAATTTCGTAGGCGACGGGGAGACCTTCTACGGAGGAACCGATGAAAATTTCCGGCTTTTGCCGATGGCCCATGCTGCCACTCCCTTCCTGGCAACCAGTACTTTCCAGTTTCATTATTGTAAGTGTAGAGGAAGGGACCCGGTTTGCATAGTTTTTTTGGTTCGAGGGATACTTTTTTAAGCATGGGGTAGGAGCTTTCTTATTAAAAATCAAAATTTATTTCCTTTTACATAATTTGATGTTCGAATAAAACATAATTAAACTTACTTAAATTCTCTTTAATATGACTAAAAATGCTGTATATTGTGTTTGAAGCTTTGTAACTGAATGAGGAAGCGCAACCATCGTGAGCGATTCTACCAGATTCAGCATGAATAACCATCCGCTAATACGCGGTCGCTCATCTTTGAGCGTACCTCAATAGAGGTTTTCTTCTACAGATAGGAATTATCATTTTCCTATCCAGTACAAGCGCAACATAGCGAGACTTCGAACGAAGTAAGTAAGCGAGACTTGTGCCCTTTGGGTACTAAGGCTCCGCCAAAAGCTTGCGTAGCCAAGTTTTCTAGTGGTTTTTAACGACAAATAGGGGGTCAAAAAACTATGAAAAAAAGTGTATTCGCAGCAATGAGCTCGATTCTCGTTTTGAGTGCGGCTCTGGCTGGTTGCGGCGGCGGAGATAATACAGCTGCCGAACAAGGCGGACAAGCAGCTAACGAAGAAAATAAAGGACCAAAAGTACTGCGCATGAACATGCACAGTGAACCACCTACAGCGGACCCAGCACTTGCAGAGGATTCTACTTCCGGTGCCCTGCTGCGCGCGACTTTTGATGGACTGACTCGCATTGGTGAAGATGGCAAACCGCACGAATCCGTTGCAGAAAAAATCGACGTATCCGAAGACGGCATGACTTACACCTTCCACCTGCGTGATTCCAAATGGAGCAATGGCGATCCTGTCACTGCAAAAGATTTTGAATTCGCTTGGAAGCGAGCGCTCGATCCGAAACTGGGTTCCACTTACGCTTACCAACTGTACTACCTGAAAAATGCAGAAGAGTACAACTTGGGCAAAGCGAAAGCCGATGACGTAGGCGTTAAAGCCGTAGATGAAAAAACGCTGGAAGTGAAGCTGAAAAACCCAACTCCATACTTCTTGGAGCTGACTGCGTTCTACACTTACTTCCCAGTGAACCAAAAAGTAGTAGAAGCGGATCCGAAATGGGCTGGTGAAGCAAAAACTCACGTAGCGAACGGACCTTTTAAAATGGAAGCATGGGAGCACAAAAGCAAAGTGGTTCTCGTGAAAAACGATAACTACTGGGATAAAGATACAGTCAAACTGGACAAAATCGATTTCTCCATGGTGGAGGATGAAAACACCGAGCTGTCCATGTTCGACAACGGGGATCTGGACTGGGCAGGCGCTCCTATGAGTGCACTTCCTACCGATGCGATCCCGGCCCTGAAAGATTCCGGTAAAATGGAAACTCGTGCGATTGCCGGTACTTACATGTACAAATTCAATACGGAAAAAGCACCTTTCAACAACGCTAAAATCCGTAAAGCATTTGCCTATGCGATTAACCGTCAAACCATCATTGACAACGTAACACAGGCTAACCAACAGCCTGCAATGGGTCTGGTACCGCCAACTATGGCAGTAACATCCAACCCTTACTTCAAAGACAATGATGTAGAAGCAGCGAAAAAACTGCTGGAAGAGGGTATGAAAGAAGAAGGCATCACCAAACTGCCTGCACTGACTCTTTCCTACAACACCTCCGAAGGCCACAAGAAAATTGCTGAGGCGATCCAAGACCAATGGAAAAAAGCATTCGGTGTTGAGATCAAGCTGGAAAACAAAGAATGGAAAGTATTCCTGGACGACATGCACCAAGGTAACTTCCAAATCGCGCGTTCCAGCTGGACAGGCGATTTCAACGATCCAATCAACTTCCTGGATCTGTTCAAGTATAAAAAGGGTGGCAACAACGACACCAACTGGGAAAATCCGAAGTACCAGGAGCTGTTGAACAAATCGGCTCTGGAGAAAGATCCAGAAAAACGCAAACAAATCCTGGCAGAAGCAGAGGCATTGTTCATGGACGAAATGCCAGCAGCGCCAATCTACTTCTACACACATTCCTATGTGAAGAACGAGAAAGTAAAAGGTGTCGTTCTCGACGGTCTGGGCTTCGTAGACTGGAAATGGGCAGACATTCAATAAGAATAGGCGCATAGCGTCATTGGGAGAAGGGCTGAGAGGCCCTTCTCTTTTTTTATAATATCGGAATGTAAAAAATTTGAGGAGCAGAGGTACCGCCTCTTGATCCCGTGAATTCGTTGCTCCGCTAAGCTGGGGTCCGAAGTCGCTCCGCCTGGAAACTTGCTTCTCCTGCGAGCTTGTACTGGATAGGAAGAAAAAAGCGAAGCTCTTTGGGGTCCAGCGAGGTGGAAGCAAAAAAGGGAAACACGGTCTTACGCGTCCACCTCTGAGAAGCGTTATGAATCGGCTACTTTGGACGCGGTTTCGCTTTTTTCATGGAACCGTGCAGGGATGACCTCTTAGCAGGGGACTCAAGAAGCTGGAGCGTTTTCTCCCTTTTCCTCTCCTCCACACAGCGTCACCGACCACCAACTCAAAGGACGCGGGGCGAGCTTTACGGAATGAAGGGCGATAAAGCCCTTCTTTTTGTTTGTCATTCATTTGGATATCTATATAAAAAAGTAGAATGGTAAACAATGAGTAAAAATTCATAAAATTATAAATAGTATATCTCTCATGTATTGATAGTTTGTTAGGTAATGGTATATGAGGATTTTTCGTGCCTAGGATTTTACTGGAATACAAGGAAAACCGCATAATATCAATGTTTATAGCATGTACTTTCGTCAAGGAATCTTTTTCCGTATTATTTTATCGATAAATTAATTTTTATATTTAGTTAACTATCTTTATAAATAAATAAAAATTTATTAAATCAATCTAAAACATGTTTAAAAATAATATAAAAGCATGTATATTGATAAAAGATTTAGAAAAGGGGGATAAATGGTATGAAAAAGAATGTTTTCGTAGCAATGAGTTCCATCCTCGTACTTGGTGCAGCACTGGCAGGTTGCGGTGGCGGTAATAACGCAGCGAAACCAGCAGACAACGCTAGCCAAGGAAGCACTCCTGCCGCAGAAACTCCTGCAGCTGGACCAAAAGTATTGAAACTGAACCTGCATTCCGAGCCGCCAACAGCTGACCCGGGTATTGCAGAAGACTCCACTTCCGGTACGATCGTTCGTGCGACCTTTGAAGGTCTGACTCGTGCAGGTGATGACGGTAAAGTACATGAAGCTGCTGCGGAAAGCTACAAAGTTTCCGAAGACGGCAAAACATACACATTCAAATTGCGTGATGCAAAATGGAGCAACGGCGACGCAGTGACTGCGAAAGATTTCGAATTCGCATGGAAGCGCGCTCTGGATCCAAAAACAGCTTCCAACTACGCTTACCAACTGTACTACATCAAGAACGGTGAAGCGTTCAACAAAGGGAAAGCGAAAATCGAAGATGTTGGCGTAAAAGCGATTGACGACAAAACACTGGAAGTCACTCTGGAAAACCCAACACCATTCTTCACAGAGCTGACTGCTTTCTATACTTACTATCCAGTTAACCAAAAGGTCGTTGAAGGCAACGAAAAATGGGCTGCTGAGGCAAAAACTCACGTGGGTAACGGTCCTTTCAAACTGGAAGCTTGGGAGCACAAAAACAAGCTGACTTTGGCGAAAAACGACAACTATTGGGATAAAGACGCTGTCAAAGTGGACAAACTCGAATTCTCCATGGTAGAAGACGAGAACACCGAGCTGTCCATGTTTGATAACGGTGAGCTCGACTGGGCTGGATCACCAACTAGTGCTCTTCCAACTGACGCGATCCCAGCTTTGAAAGATTCCGGAAAAATGAAAACTCAGCCGATTGCGGGTACTTACTGGTACAAATTCAATACAGAAAAAGCTCCATTCAACAACGTGAAAATTCGTAAAGCATTTACGTATGCAATTGACCGTCAAGCTTTGATCGACAACGTTCTGCAAACAGGTCAGATTCCAGCAACGGGTGCTGTTCCGCCATCTATGGCTCTGAACAAAGACGGTTACTTCAAAGATAAAGATCTGGATACAGCGAAGAAGCTTTTGGAAGAGGGTATGAAAGAAGAAGGCCTCACCAAGTTGCCTACCGTTACTTTGTCTTACAACACTTCCGAAGCTCACAAAAAGATTGCAGAAGCGATCCAAGACCAATGGAAAAAACAACTCGGCGTAGACGTGAAGATCGAAAACAAAGAGTGGAAAGTTTACCTGGAGGACCTGCACCAAGGCAACTTCCAAATCGGACGCATGGGATGGTTGGGTGACTTCAACGATCCAATCAACTTCCTGGAGCTGTACAAAGACAAAAAAGGTGGCAACAACGACACCAACTGGGAAAATCCAAAGTACAAAGAGCTCCTGAACCAATCCGCTCTGGAAAAAGATCCGGAAAAGCGTAAAGCAATCCTGGCACAGGCTGAACAAATCCTGATGGATGAAATGCCTATCATGCCTATCTACTTCTACACCGACTCTTGGGTACAAAATGACAAAGTTACCGGTGTTGTGATCGACGGCCTCGGCGCTGTTGACTACAAAAACGCTGACATTGCTCAATAATCACCGTATTGTGATGGAGGATAGAGAGGCACCTAGTGTGCCTCTCTTCTTTTTTTTGCCGACTTATGGACAAATGACCAATCCATCCAACGGCTCCTTACATAGAGTGAAAAGGAACAAACTGTCACTCGGGGGGATTCGCTATGGACATCGGAAAATTGCTCAGCATTGTGAAGTCGATTCCTAAGGATAAACTCAAGACGGATGCCGGCCTGAAGGAAGTCATTCGTGATTTAGGGAAAAAGACAGGAAAAAAATTTACTGAACAAGAATTGAACGGCTATGTTGCCCAGTTTCGTACCATGATGCGGACCGAAAATGTAGGCAGCCTGATAAACAAGCTGTCCAAGAAAGGTTTTGATGCAAACGACCTGAACAACATTAAAAAGCGTTTTAAATAGCTGTTTTGAAAAATTGAGGAGGGAGGTGGGACTATCACAGTCAAGACGAGAAAAAGGCACAAGCTGGCCGTCTCCCATAACCACTTGATAGAGACAATGAATAAACTCTCTCGTGACCAAACTGTCACGAATGAACAAATGCTGCGCGAGATGAATCAAGTACGCCAGGAGCTGCAGGATATGAGGAATGCACTCGCCCGAATGAACTCGCGACCAAGCACCGGTCAAAAGCGCGGTGGCTTTTTGTTTGGAGCACGTCGTCCGCTTCCAGCTCAAAAACAGGTGGAAAAAGCGAAGCCCGCATTTGCTCTGGAAGATCTGCTTCCACTATTACCACACTTGAGTGGTGCGATCCCTCAATTAAAGAACCCGAAAGTAGCGGAATCCATCAAGGTCCTCTCCAATCCTGCCGTGATGTCTATGATCCAGCAGTTTTTGGCGAATGGTGGATTGAACATGCTAACGAATAAACAGGTGGAAACGGTCAGCAGGAGAGAGAGACGAGGCTTATTCAGGTAAGAAGGGAGGGGCGTTCACGGAAACGCCTCTTTTTCATTATAACGAATTCTGTCATTCGTTGCATGAAAATGTCAGACTATTACGTCTATACAAAAAAATGACATTCGCACATAATAATATACGAATGAAAAAATTCTTTTTACTAGGAGGACAAGCATCTTGAAAAAATCAGTAATTCCTTTTTGTCTTATTGCAAGTTTGACGTTCGGAATGACTGCTTACGCTGAACCCCATCCATCAGACAGTGCGTTTGACAACAAGATTGTAAAAAGGATTAAAGTGGACAACATTTATCAAACGATTGAGGATCTGTCGCAAGAACCAAGAGTGGCAGGCACGCCTTCAGAACGCAATGCTGTCAAATATATCGAGAAGAAGTTCCAATCGTATGGGTATGAGACAGAGCGGCAATCGTTTGAGTTTTACAGCTATTCGGGGCCAACAGACATTGCCTTTTCCGTTAGTGGATTCGACGATACGGATTGGGAACTCGGCACATTTACATACGGGGTTAACGGCAGTGTAACCGGTGAACTGGTTTATGCGGGATTGGGTCGGGAAGGCGATGTAGACGATCTGGATTTGTCTGGAAAAGTGGCGTTGATCAAGCGCGGCGAAATCTCCTTCGGGGATAAAGTGAAAAATGCGGCAGAGGCGGGCGCTGAAGCAGTCATCATCTTTAACAATGCCTCCGGCGTGATCAACGGGACGCTCGGAGGCCCGGACGATGGCTATGTTCCTGCCTTGGCACTTACTCGGGCACAAGGAGAGCTGCTCCTAGAGAGGCTTGAGTCGAACGAACCGCTGACGGCCACCGTTGAGGTAGAGGGGGCAGAAACAAAGGAAAGCACTTCCTACAACGTCATCGCCACCAAAAAACCGGATAAGCAAAAGGATAACGGACAAATCGTAATCGTCGGTGCCCATCACGATTCCGTAGAAGGAGCACCAGGAGCCAATGACGATGCATCGGGTACAGCGACAACACTTGAACTGGCTAGGGTTATGGCAAATATGCCAACAGATACCGAAATTCGCTTCATCACATTCGGAGCGGAGGAGAACGGGCTTCTCGGATCGTATGCATACGCAGAGTCCCTATCCAATGAGGAAATTGAAAATACAGTGGGCATGTTCCAGATGGACATGGTCGGAAGCCGCGATGCAGGGAAATTGATCATGTACACAGTAGATGGCGAGAAAAATGCCGTCACCGATCTGGGAGCGGCAGCTGGATCCAGGCTTTCTGAGACTGTCAACTACGGCCTTGAAGGGCGAAGCGACCACGTGCCCTTTGCGGAAGCGGGAATTCCTGCAGCACTGTTTATCCATGCCCCGGTAGAACCGTGGTATCATTCGCCGGAGGACACGATTGATAAGATCAGTAAGGACAAGCTGCAGGAAGTTGCTGAAATAGTAGGCGGTGCCGTTTACCAGATCGCTCGCCCAGACACTCCTGCCTTGGAAAACGCCCATGTCGCTCCAGGACCGGTTGATTATGATTTTGAGGAAAGAGAATTGGAATAGGAAGACCTTGACCCTGTGAAAAGTGCCGAGAACCGGCACTTTTTTCATTTTGATATTTTTTGGTTCCAAAAGACTATAAACTTTACAGATCAATTAGCGTCTAATAGAATGGTGAACGTTGCACGATTGCTGAAGCCAACAAATCAAAACAGACATCACGGAGGAGGTCAGGATGAAAAGACGATTGTACCCTCTGCTGCTATCACTGCTGGTCCTGCTGTTCATCCCCGGTTGGGCGGCGGCAAGTAGTGTCGAGGAGGAACCCGTCAACCTCATGATTGGTGGACAAGCTGTTTCCCCTGAGGTACCGCCTGAGATCAAAAATGGTCGGACCCTTGTTCCGGTCCGTGTCATCGCTGAAGGACTTGGTGCTGATGTAGATTGGAACGAAGCAGCTCGAACAGCTACCATCACGAGGGGGAACCAGCAGCTAACCCTTACACTCGACTCCACACAGGCGCAACTGAACGGCAAGCAGGTGAAGCTGGATACAGCACCTGTCATATCGAAGAAAAGAATGCTATTGCCATTGCGTTTTGTAGGGGAGTCACTGGGTGTAACCGTAGGATGGGACAACAGTACCCGCACGGTCATTGCCAATGAAACCCCAGAGATTGAACTGAATGGTCACAAAGCAGCGCAAACGATCGGTCTGTACCAGGTGAATGACACAATGTACGTGTCAGCACAAGCGATAGCTGATCAGCTGGGGCTAAAGGGCTTTCAATGGAGTCGTCCGGAACGCGGAATGACCATTGATGACAAGCTCGCTCTCCCGGTAAGCCAGCTGGAAACAGAACTGGGTGGCACACTCACCTGGAACAAGAAAAAGAACGTGTTAGAAGTCGAACGTCGCAATCACCTGACTGATGTTTCCCAAGATGGGGATCTGGTACGGATACATACCTCAATGTCCGTGCGAGCCGAATCCTTTGCATTGGAAGGACCCAACCGAATCGTTCTTGACCTTCCGCAAACGGCACTGGATGACGATCTGCTGGAGCTAAGTCGGCAGAGCAGTAACGGAATCGTCAGTGTAGGGGAAACAGAAGAACGTGATCCGGATGCCTCCGTAGATGAGGATAAGGACGAGGATCAGGATGAAGATCAGGAGCAGGTCACTGAACCATCAGAGTCTTCTGAAGAGCAGGCTTCCCAAACGGACGAGCCTGAAGTGAAACCACTCATCGCCTCTCTGCGTTACAGCCAGTACAGCGCTTCCCCCGACACGGTTCGGGTCGTCATTGAGCTGAACCAAAAGAGTCAGTATAATGTAACGTATACGAATAACGGCATTGAGGTGAAACTGACTCCGAAGCCACAAAAGACAGGATTCCTGATCGTAGTGGATGCCGGACATGGCGGCAAAGATCCTGGTAGTTTGGGAGCCAAAGGTAACCATGAGAAAGACTACACGCTGGCGGTATCGAACAAGGTGATCGAGCTGCTCAAGCAATACAAAGAGTTTCAAGTCGTTCCAGTCCGCTCGACCGATGTTTTTTACGAGCTGTCAGAACGTGTAGCGATTGCGAATGAGCGCGATGCCGATCTGTTCCTTTCGATTCACGCCAATGCTTTCCCTAAGGCAACGGCTGGTGGTACGGAAACCTTCTACTATAATGCGAACAGCAAAACGTTTGCCCAAATCGTGCACAAGCATCTGCAAGGCGCAACGCAGTTTGCGGATCGGGGCTACAAGAAATCGGGCTACTACGTTATCAAAAACACAAAGATGCCCGCTGTTTTGACAGAGACAGGATTTCTCTCCAACCCGTCTGAAAATGCCAAGCTGACCGATCCTGCATTCCAGGACAAGATCGCAAAGGCACTCGTTGCAGCCATTCGTGAATACTATTTGTCTTACTAGTAAGGGAGGCTTTCGATGAAACGTCGTCAAATGATTTGGATGGCAGTTCTGGCCACGCTGCTCGTCGCCGGTTGCGGTCAAAAGGCGGAACCAGCGCCACATCCCGCTGCTCCAGCCGAACAGACCACAGGCTCGAATCAACCACCTACGACAACCGAGCCGAAGCTGACCAAGCAGATTATTTCCGTCTATTATTCCGATAATAATTTGATGGAATTGCAAAAGGAAGAGCAGGACATTTCTTTTGCAGAAGACATCGAGAAATATAAAAAGACACTCGAGGTTTTAGAGAAGCCGAAAAAGGCGGATGAGCACGTACCGCTGTGGACGGATTTCCACTTTCACTCGGTTACCTTTGACAAAGGAACGTTGACGATTGATGCTGACAGCAAGAATCAGTACAACTTGGGATCGAGCGGCGAAGCGATGGCACTGGATGCCTTGAAACAAACGCTGTTCCAATTCCCAGAGGTCGAGCGCATCGTCATTTTGGAAGATGGGAAAAAGGTAGAATCGTTGATGGGCCACATGGAAGTGTTGGAACCATTGACAAGGGATAAATAAGGTGTATAAGTAACGCAAAAAGCGGCACAGCCTATTCAATCAGGCTGTACCGCTTTTTTTTATTTCGTCCGTTCCTGTTCACTTACAAAGAACTTGATGGAGTAAATGCCGGCCACGCCAACGAGTGTGTACATAATCCGGCTGATGAGGGTATCAGCCCCTATTACTCCGCCCGTTTTTTTCATCTTTAAAAAAGCTTAACAATGGCAACACAAAACAACAACATTCGACCTGTATAGTTTGTACTTGTAAGAGAGAAAAAACAAACCGACCCCTTTAAGGAGGATTTTCATCAAATGAAAAAACTCAGCAAAATGTTCATGGCATTGACTTTTGTGGGTGCACTGCTCGCAGGCTGCGGAAGCAACAATGCTGCTCCAGCACCTGCACAGCAACCGGCTGCGGAACAACCATCGACACCAGCTCCGGGTGCCAACAATTCTGGTTCAACTACAACATCTCCCGGTGAGCCGGTAACTGCTGTCGGTTCCACCGCTTTGCAACCTTTGGTCGAGCAAACGGCTAAAGACTTCATGGCAAAAAATCAAGGCGTGCAAATTCAAGTGCAAGGTGGCGGTAGCGGTACTGGTCTGAGCCAAGTAGCTAGCGGTGCTGCAACGATCGGTAACTCTGACATTTTTGCAGAAGAGAAAAAAGGAATTCCAGCAAATGAGCTGGTCGACCATAAAGTAGCGGTTGTCGGTATGGCAGCGGCTGTAAGCCCGAAAGTAAAGGTAGACAATTTGACGAAGCAACAACTGATCGACATCTTCACAGGTAAAATCACCAACTGGAAAGAGGTTGGCGGGGATGACATGAAAATCACCCTCGTAAACCGTCCGAAGTCTTCCGGTACTCGTGCTACCTTCAACAAGTTTGCGATGGACGGAAAAGAAGAAGCAGAAGGCATCACCGAGGATTCTTCGGGTACTGTTCGCAAAATCATCGCAGAAACACCTGGCGCAATCGGTTACCTGGCGCTGTCCTACTTCAATGACACGGTAAAACCATTGAAACTTGATGGTGTAGAAGCAAATGCAGAAAACATCACGACCAACAAATATCCAGTATGGGCTTATGAGCACATGTACACCAAAGGTGAAGCAGCTGGCAACGCAAAAGCTTTCCTCGAGTTCATCCTGTCTGAAGAAGTGCAAAAGAAAACCATTACAGATCTGGGCTTCCTGCCAATCACAGACATGAAAGTAGAACGTGATGCAGAAGGAAAAGTAACACAAAAATAAAGGCAAAAGCAAAATAGAGGGGTGGGGGGGCGCTTACCCCTCATTTTGCTTGAGTATCGAATGTTTTTCTAGGGAGGGAGATTATGAACCGTCGTAGTGAAGGGTCAACGATCATCGTAGATAAAAAGGTCGTGAATGGCGTGAAGAAGTCTGACAGCGAGCGTCAATCTCTGATTGCGAGAAAAATGTTGACGTACAACAAACGTCAATTTACTGAAAACATTACCGGTAGGACCGTGGCGTTGGTATGTGCGGCTTTGCTGGTCATTGTTGTCTTATCGATCACCTATTTCATTGCTTCCAAGGGGCTTTCCACATTTTTTGTGAATGGTGTGAGCATTAGTGAATTTTTAACACAGGTGAAATGGGATCCAGAGGGCGAACCAGCCATGTACGGCGTATTCCCGTTTATCCTGGGCTCGTTTCTCGTAACCGCGTTGGCAGCGATTATCGCAGCGCCACTCGGTATCGGTGCTGCTATTTTTATGACGGAGATTTTTCCGGGCTTTGGTAAAAAGGTATTAAAGCCTGTCATCGAGTTGCTCGTTGGGATTCCGTCCGTCGTTTACGGTTATGTGGGTCTTAGCTTGCTCGTCCCGTTTATTCGGGAACAGTTTGACGTACTTGGCTTCAGTCTTTTGGCTGGTGGACTTGTACTGGCATTGATGATTCTTCCTACGATTACCAGTGTGGCGACCGATGCGATTGAGGCCGTACCGCAAGACCTGCGGAATGCGTCCCTGGCTCTGGGTGCTACACGTTGGCAAACGATTTGGAATGTCGTTCTGCACTCTTCGCTTCCAGGCTGTTTGACAGCCATTGTACTGGGGATGGCCCGTGCATTTGGGGAAGCGCTGGCTGTACAGATGGTTATCGGAAACACGACAAAGCTCCCGGGCAGTCTGCTGGATCCGATCAGCACACTGACGAGTGGAATTACATTGAACATGGGGAATACGATTCAAGGCACTCCTTATAACAATGCACTCTGGTCAATGGCTTTGCTGCTCTTGGCGATGTCCTTTATCTTCATCATGATCCTGCGACTTCTCGGCAGAAAAAGGGCGGTGAAATAAAATGAGAGCAAGAGTCATGGACCGTGCTGCTACGGTTATTCTGACCCTGATTGCCATTTTGATTATCGGTACACTTGTGGGCTTGCTCGGTTTTATTTTGACCCAGGGCTGGCACAAGCTGAATCTGGACTTCCTCACATCTCCTCCTGACATTGTAAATGCAGGCGGCGGAATTGGGCCGCAGTTGTTCAATTCCTTGTACTTGCTGGTATTGACGATGCTTATCGCATTGCCGATCGGTATCGGGGCAGGTATTTATATGGCTGAATACGCACCGGATAACAAGTTAACCCAGTTTATCCGGATGAGCATAGAAGTGTTGTCGTCGCTTCCGTCCATCGTCGTTGGTTTGTTTGGTTTGCTCGTCTTCGTAAATATGACCGGATGGGGTTACACCCTGTTCTCTGGCGCATTGGCATTGACGGTGTTCAATTTGCCACTGCTGGTTCGCGTGACCGAAGATGCATTGCGTAACGTACCTCGCAGCCAAAAGGAAGCGAGCCTGGCTTTAGGGATCACCAAATGGCGCACGATTGTCTCCGTCATTTTACCTGCAGCACTCCCGGGAATCCTCACCGGGGCGATTCTTGCATCGGGTCGTGTATTTGGGGAAGCGGCTGCGTTGCTCTTTACTGCGGGTATGTCTTCACCTAACTTGAACTTTACCGACTTTTCGTTGACCAGTCCTACTTCTCCGCTCAATCCGTTCCGTCCGGCCGAAACATTGGCTGTGCACATCTGGAAGGTGAACAGTGAAGGATTGACGCCAGATGCTCGTGATGTTGCCGATGGTGCTGCTGCCGTACTGATTATTGCGGTGCTGCTCTTTAACGTATCTGCTCGTTGGTTTGGCACATGGGTATACAAAAAGATGACGTCGGGAGCCAACTAAGGAGGGTGTAGTTATGTCCGTACTCACCATGCAAGACACGATTATTCAAACCCGCGACGTTTCCGTTTTTTATGGAGAAAAGCGTGCGGTTAACAATATCAACATGGATATCGAGAGAAACTCCGTTACGGCTTTTATCGGTCCGTCTGGCTGCGGAAAGTCGACCCTCTTGCGCAGCCTGAACCGCATGAACGATCTCGTACCATCTTGCCGTGTAGCCGGCTCGATTGTCGTCGATGGGATCGATATCAACAGTGAACAGGTTAATATCGAGGGGTTGCGTCAAGTAGTCGGGATGGTATTCCAACGCGCTAATCCTTTCTTCAAATCCATTTATGAAAACATCGCGTTCGCACCTCGTTTCCACGGGATGAGAGACAAACGTGAGCTGGAAGAGCTGGTTGAAACCAGCCTGCGCAAAGCAGCGCTCTGGGATGAGGTCAAGGATCGTTTGAAGGATTCGGCACTCTCACTCTCCGGTGGACAACAGCAGCGCCTGTGCATCGCTCGTGCGATCGCGATGCAGCCGACGATCTTGCTCCTGGATGAGCCAGCTTCCGCGCTGGACCCGATATCCACCATGAAGATTGAGGAACTGGTCATGCAGCTGAAGGAAGAGTATACGATTGTGATCGTAACGCACAACTTGCACCAGGCCGCTCGTATTTCCGAAAAGACCGCGTTCTTCTTGTTAGGGGAATTGGTGGAAATGGATGAGACGTCGAAAATCTTCACATCGCCGGAAAATGAAAAAACGGAAGCGTACATCAGCGGCCGTTTTGGATGAGAAAAAGCCCTTCTATGCATGCTTGCCATGCTGGGAGGGCTTTTGTATGGAACGAAACGAAAAGGGAAAGCTCTCCTATGCGGAGAGCTTTTCTTCTGTTCGGAAGAAGCTGATTTCTTGTTCCAAATCTTCGATGATGGTTGTGAGCCGCTCGGAATCATGCAGGAATTGTTCGGATAGCGAAAGGCTTTCTTGTGTGGCAGCGACAGCTTGCTGCGTGCCTGAAACGACTTCCTGTGCCGATATGGAGAGGCGATCTACTCGTTCCTGGATGTATTGGCTTTGCTGATGAATGGAAACGGAAAGCTGCCTGATTGTTTCAAACTGTGTTGTGATGGTTTCGCTGATTTGGACCGTTTGCCGGAAAATGTCCGTTGTCTGATGGAGTGTATGAATGCCGTCTATGGTCGCGTGATCGGTCAGTTCCAGACAATCTGAGACTCGTTCCATTCGTGTTTCGCCTGCTTGGATGACTTGCTCGATACGGGATGTAGCTTCTTCCGTTTGCTCAGACAACTGACGGATTTCATCTGCTACGATACCGAAGCCTAACCCAGCCTGTCCCGCACGCGATGCCTCAATCCGAGCATTGAAGGAAAGCAGCTTGGTTCTTTTTGAAATTTGTGAGATCAGGTCGAGGATGTCTCTGATATCCACCATGCTTTCTTTCATGGCCGACATGGCGTGCAGCGAGGATTTCATGTCTTCCGAAATCTTGTGCATATTGTGCTTTAACGTATCGATGGACGAAGCTGCCATGACACTTTGCTTACGCGACTCCTGATTCTGTGTGACTGCCGTCTCCATCGATTCCGTAATTCGGGACATTTCCTCTGTGATGCCAGCTATGATGGTGTGGATATCATCGATCTGCACCTGCTGATGATCCATTTCCTGTGAGAGTCGTTCCGTTACCGTGACGACTTCGGTTTGTATCCCGTGAGAATGGCGAGAACCGTTACCGACATGATGAGCGACCTGTTTGACGTCCACGATCACATGCTGGATCTTTCCGATGATGGAACGAATCTGGTTGCTCATGCTATTAAAGCTGTCGGCGAGCTGACGGATTTCATCATGGGTATGGACCTGCATTGTTTGAAACAGATCTCCCTCACTGAAGGAAGACATTTTTTGCTGGACTTCCTTCACCGGTTTGATAATCTTGCGGACGAACAAGTATAAGAGAGCAGCGAGCGCTCCGAGACCGACGACAGAGACTGCGACAATCGTCAGCTGCAGCGTATGGACTTCCCGTTTTACCTCTGCTACGGATTGGACGACGATCATGCCCCATTTGAGAGAGCTGTCGTACTGATAGGCACTAAAGTATTCGGCACCATTCAGCGTTACCTGCTCGAATCCGGACTGACCCGCCATCACTTTTTGAATGATGCTGAGCTGATCCATCGCAGGTCGTTTGAGTGCGTAGGTCTTATCGGGATGGGCCACCAGCTTTCCTAACCGGTCGACGATCATGGCATATCCGGTATCCCCCAGCTTGATCTGCCCGATGAACTCGCTAAGCTTGGGGACAGAGACGAAAGCGACAATCACGCCGACGGTCTCTTCGTCCTCGTCTAGCAAGGGAAGGGAGACCGCGATCTTGGGGAATTCCGTCTGGGAAAACTGGAAAACGTCCGAGATAAATGTGTTTTTCTGTTCGAGTGCGCCTGCAAACCAGTCTGTCTTTCGCGGGTCGTAGTCGGCATTGAGAGGAGAGCTGGGGAAGGTCAAATATCGCCCATCCGTGGTCGCTACTTGGATTTCGGAAATCGTTGGGTTGCCAGCTGCGATATCGGACAAGATCCCGAAAGTCTGACCATTTGAAAGCTTGCTGTTTTTGTACGTGGAGCCAAATGATTGCAAGGCGGTTTCGATGGTGTGAACACGACTGCTTGCTTTCTGCATGGCGGAGTTGGAAGCATCCTTCAACTGCTGGTTGGTTTTTTCATTGAGCATGGCTTCGGATTGATAACTGATAAAAAATGCCGCCATGGCCATCATGCCGACGACCATCGCCAAGATTCCGAAGAACAGCCGGGTGAAGATAGAACGATAATGAATAGACGCGTTGCCCTTACGTGTTTTTCTCAGCATCAAGTGCTCTCCCCTTATATGACAAAACGTTCAGCTTTATTGTAGGATTTGCCAAGTGGAGCGTATATGGTTTGACAGTAACATTTACCAGATCTTTACCTTGATTAAATTCTTTATGGAAACTTAATAAAGATCATACAGAGTCCTAACATTGGCAAGCTATAGTGAATGGGAAAGAATGACGCCATTTACGAAGGAGCGAAGACCGTATGAGTGTGATTGCAGTCAGGGAGTTAAACCTCTTCTACGGTAATAAGCAGGCCCTCTATGATATAAATCTCGATGTGGAATCCCATTCGATCACCGCCTTGATCGGACCGTCTGGATGCGGGAAATCGACCTTTTTGCGGACGTTGAACCGGATGAATGATTCGGTTGCGAATACAAAGATCACGGGAACCGTGAAAGTGTTTGACGAAGAAATTTACAGCTCGAGTGTCGAGGTGGAACGTCTGCGCAAAAATATCGGGATGGTGTTCCAGCATCCGAATCCGTTTCCCAAAAGCATTTACGACAATATCACGTACGGCCCCAAGCTGCATGGATTGACGGATCGCAACAAGCTGGACGAAATCGTGGAGAACAGCTTGAAGGCATCGGCGCTGTGGGATGAGGTCAAGGACGTGTTGAAAAAACCAGCCACAGGATTGTCTGGTGGTCAGCAGCAGCGTCTGTGCATCGCGCGTGCTCTCGCTGTTCAGCCAAAAATTTTGTTGATGGACGAACCGACATCAGCACTCGACCCAATATCGACGGCCAAAATTGAAGAACTGCTGGAAGAGCTCAAGAGCATCTACACGATTGTCATCGTGACGCACAATATGCAGCAAGCGGCACGCATCTCTGACAAGACAGCCTTTTTCCTTAATGGTGAATTGGTAGAGTTCGACGTGACTCCGGCCATCTTCCAAAATCCGCGTGATAAACGAACAGAAGATTACATTACCGGACGTTTCGGATAACGGTGAATTGTAGTAAGGTAGAAGAGTAGGCTCATGAGTCTGCTCTTTTTCTCGTTTTTCAGCAGGATAAATTAAACGACACGCATGCTGCATGGTCAAAAGAGGAGAATTTCGAAGTGGTCTTTATCGCATTACTCGTTTTTATCGCTACACTGACCTTGGTGATTTGGCAGCCGCGGGGATTGTCAATCGGTTATCCGGCAGTCGGAGGAGCCCTCCTGGCGCTGGCTACAGGCGTAGTGTCGTTTGCGGACGTGGCAGAGGTTACGTCCATTGTCTGGAACGCGACGTTTGCACTTGTCGGCATCATTATCATCTCGCTTGTTTTGGATGAAATCGGATTTTTTGAATGGGCAGCCTTGCACATGGCCCGGCTGGCGAAGGGCAATGGGCGCTTGATGTTCACGTACGTCATATTGCTGGGAACGGTTGTTTCTGCGCTCTTTACCAATGACGGTACGGCATTGATACTGACCCCGATCGTATTGGCGCAGGTGCGGGCGCTACAGCTCGATCCGAAGATGGTCCTGGCTTTCGTCATGGCCAGCGGATTCATTGCGGATACGAGCTCGCTTCCCTTTGTGGTGAGCAATCTGGTGAATATCGTCTCAGCTGATTATTTCGGGATCAGTTTTGCAAAGTACGCTGCGCGCATGGTACTGCCTACGATCTTTTCCGTGGGTGCGAGTCTTGCTGTCCTGTTTTTCTATTTTCGCGGCAGCATCCCCAAAGTGGTGGATGTGACGCAGCTGAAAAGTCCTCGGGAGGCCATTCGAGACCAGAGGCTGTTCCTTTTGGCTTGGCCGATTCTCGCGGTGCTGCTGGTCGGCTTTTTTATGAGTGAGTCCTTCCACGTCCCCGTCTCTTTTATCGTCACAGGAGCTGCACTCATCTTCTGCTTGGCTGCCAAAAGCAGTCCCGTTATCCAGATGCGCCGCATCCTGAAAGAAGCTCCGTGGGTCGTCGTCATTTTTTCCATTGGGATGTACGTGGTGGTCTGGGGCTTGCACAATGCCAAACTGACGGATCTGGTGAAAGTGATGCTGGATACGCTGATGGATGATGGCTTATTGGCGATGACGATCGGAGCGGGCTTTATTTCCGCCATCCTATCGTCCCTGATGAACAACCTGCCGACCGTGATATTTAACGCCCTTGCCATCGACTCTACGGGGGCAGACGGAATCATGCGTGAAGCCATGATCTACGCCAACGTCATCGGCAGCGACCTGGGGCCCAAAATCACCCCGATCGGCTCCCTGGCAACGCTGCTTTGGCTGCACGTCCTCGGCAGAAAAGACGTCAAGATTACGTGGGGGCAATACTTCAAGACAGGAATTGTCCTAACTGTCCCGACGCTGTTGATCACGCTGTTTGGACTATATTTGACGCTAAAGTGGTTCGGATAAAATCATTGCCCGTTGGGAGAAAAATGCCAGCGGGCTTTTTTCTCTTTGTTCCTTCTCCACCACCCAAGAATAGGAAAGAAACCATCAGGAAAAAATAGGAACGACACAAAAAAGGAGGAAGTTTCCATGTGGCATGGTTGGCCGATTGAACGTGTCCTTATTTTGTTTACAGGACTTGCCTTTGCAATGATAGCGGTTCAGGTCACACTGTTTCACTCCAGACAAAATTTTCGACATTGGGCCATGTGGGTACCAGTCATTGAGCTCCCGATATTTGCGGTAGCTGCCATCGTTCTCTCTTTCATGAACGCGGGGTGGCTGCGATGGGTGTTTGCGTTCATGATGGTGATCGGAATGGCAGGAGGAGTATACGGCGCCTATTTGCATACAGTGGGTGTGGGGCAGCGCGTGGGAGGCTTTTCCCAAGGGCAAAACTTCCAGGTCGGGCCGCCGATTATTCTTCCGTTACTCATGACAGCTGTAGCAGCGTTGGGGCTTATCGCCCTGTTTTGGGGGTGACAAGCAAATGACAGAAGAAAGTCGTTACCCGGGATATGACGTGTGGGAACAGCATACAGAGTGGGATGGTCACACCAAAAAAATCGTGGGCTCCCGTCGAACGCCACAGGTCGCCCATCAGTTTTTTACACAACAAGAGGCCTTGCTATTGCAAACGATCGTCAGTGTGCTCGTGAATGATCATCGATTGGAAGTATTGACCTTCGTGACGCAACATTTGGATGACTCGACAGCAAGCCCGATTGGCGAATCCCAGAGGAAAGTCGGGGTACCACCCAAAAAACAGCTGTATCGTCTGGGGCTGGCAGGAGTAGACGCTGAGAGTCATGCGAAGTACGGAACAGGTTTCGTTGCATTAAAGCCAGAAGAGCTGCAAGCAATTTTGCAAGCTGTTTCCCAAGGCCAGACAAAAGACGGGCAAGCGTGGGCAGAAGTCGCTCCGACAGACTTTTTCAAACAAATTCTCCACGATACGGTGTCGGCGTATTATTCTCATCCGCTGGTCTGGTCCGACATTGGTTACGGGGGCCCTGCTTATCCACGAGGGTATGTCCGGGTGGAGAAAGGCTTGACTGATCCGTGGGAGGCGAAAACAAATGGCAAGTGATGACCGGGTCATGCACCACAGTGACCACTATGATGGATATCGTTCTCGAGGTATGGATAAGCGAAAATACGCGGACGATGCCGATGTGTGCATTGTCGGAGCAGGAGCGGCCGGGGGAGTGCTCGCCTATGAACTGGCAAAAGCAGGACTGCGTGTCGTTGTCATCGAAGCCGGGCCATTCTGGGATCCGCAGAGTGATTTTGCCAGCGATGAGCTCTCCATGCGCAGTTTGGCTTGGCAAGAGACTCGGCTTGTGGCAGGAAAGGATCCGCTGCGTTTGGGTCACAACAATTCCGGGCGTGGTGTAGGAGGGGGAACCGTACATTTCACGGGTGTATTCCTCCGGTTTCATGAGAGTGATTTCCGGACCAAGACATTGGATGGGGTAGGCGAAGACTGGCCGATTACGTATCAAGACCTCGCTCCGTATTACGACAAGATCGAACGGGAAATTGCCGTCTCCGGACCCGCGCACTTTCCGTGGGGCTCTTTTCGCGGTCCTTATCCGTACCCGGTTCGTGAGCCGATCAGCGCCAATTCGCAGCTGTTTCGGGAGGCGTGTGAGAAGCTAGGTTACGACAGCGTAGTTGCGCCGCTCGCGATCTTGTCTGCACCATTCGACGGACGGCCCCCGTGCATCAATCGCGGCTTTTGCAATCAGGGCTGTCTACCGAATGCCAAGTACAGTGGGCTGATTCACCACATTCCCAAAGCCATTGCAGAAGGAGCGGAAGTGTTGTCCGATTGCATGGTCACGGAAATTCTGACAGCAGGGGATCGAGTAAGCGGCGTCCTTTTCACACACGACGGTTTGACACATCGGCAGATGGCACGCGTCGTCATTTTAGCAGGATTTGTGATCGAAACGCCGAGGCTGCTCCTGAATTCCGCGACCTCGCGTTTTCCTGAAGGCCTCGCCAATTCGAGTGGTTGGGTAGGCAAAGCCATCATGCCGCATTCCAGCCACGATGTGTATGGACGGCTACCCGAAGAGGTGCGGCTGTACAAGGGGACACCCGTACTTGCACTCACGCAACATTTTTACGAAACAGACCGAGATCGGGGCTTTGCCCGGGGATATACGCTGAATGCGCATGGAGCGAGGCCTGTCGCGATGGCAGGAGCGATCGCTGCTGAGCGTCAGGACGGTTCGTTTTTATGGGGAAAACAACTTCGGGAGACAATGCTGGACTACAATATGTATGCCCGGGTGACGCTGGTGGGGGAAGTGCTGCCCCATCCGGACAATGCCATCACGTTGAGCGGGGAAAAAGACGAGTACGGAATGCCGGTTCCCAAAGTAACCTTTAGCTACCAGGACAATGATCGACTGCTGTATCAGCACGCTATCGGGAAAATGCAGCAAATCGTGGAAGCAATGGGAGGTGTCCCCGAACATGTTGTCTCGGATACGGCACATCTAATGGGCGGGTGTCGTATGGGACGTGACCCAGCGAATTCGGTCGTCAACGAATTTGGTCAATCGCACGACATTTCCAACCTTTTCATAACGGGTGCTTCTACCTTTGTAACATCTAGTGGCAGCAATCCGACAAATACAGTAATGGCGCTGGCTGCGCGCACTGCGGACAAGCTGATTGAGGCAATGAAACAGCAAGATTTCTAGTGAGCATTCACGGAACTTTTACGTTCATATCTTCCCCACCGAACAAAACATATTGTATACTGAGAAACAGATAAGCAAGGCAAAGGTGGGTTAGTATGGAAATGGATTTAATGCAGGTACTGTTTTTGTCCGAGGTTTATAAGCTGCTTGGTGACAAGACGC
>JARDZO010000461.1 GCA_029240815.1 Brevibacillus sp. | reverse complement strand
TTCAGCAGACTCGCCAAAGGAAGTCTTCCGGATCATAGTTCCTGCCGAGTATCCCTGACGCTCAATCGCATCCGTCACACTAAAGAGTTCCCCAATTCCTCCTGAAAAAACAGGTTTTGAATTGATAAAGGTACCTACACCGTGTCGACGAATGACAATCTTCTCTTCTTCTAGAAGACGCAGTGCCTCTCGAAGCGTCGCCCTACTAATGCCTAACTGTTTTGAAAGTTCGGCTTCGGAAGGGAGGCGTTCGCCTGGACGCAACTGCCCTGATTCGATATCTCCCTTGATCTTGTCCATAACCAAGAGACAAAGCGATCGAACATTCCCTTTGATGCTCATTGTCATTCACTCCTGCTGTCCATTGGCCATCCCAACAGGTAGGACGTCAGACCTCTGATTCGTATGGGAAACGATACAACAATTTCCTTCAATCTCGTAAAAATTTTAACCTAGGGGCGAGTATCATGCAAGCCAAATATTTATGAATAAAAACGCATAAACATAAAACCTTGCATGACTTCACGCCCACTTCGGCAAAAATAATTCTACTCCTAAATTCCTATCAAGATATGTTACTTTCGATGGAAGGGCGAGGAAGCCTCACTTCTCTCGGTTTGCTACCTTCATATGGACCGAGCAATGAAGCAGATGCAGTCTGTGCTTCGGAAACAATCTGGACAGCTTGATCATACAGCTCGTCGTCGACAACGTGTTGCTGTTCTTCTTGCACGTCTCCCGGTATCATCTCTTCGTTGTAACGCACTTCCTGCTGCTCTTTCACGAAACGAACGACTTCCTCTACTTCCTTGTCTGAAACAAATGCGCCTTGAACCCGGATTGGTTTGGACGCTCCCATTGGAAGTGACAGCATGTCGCCTCTTCCCAACAGCTTTTCAGCGCCACCCATATCCAAAATCGTCCGGGAATCCGCCATGGACGATACACCAAAGGCAATACGCGACGGGATATTCGCTTTGATTACCCCAGTAATAACATCAACGGAAGGGCGCTGTGTAGCGATGATCAAATGTATACCAGATGCACGAGCCATCTGAGCGAGTCGACAAATGGCATCCTCAACTTCTCCAGGCGCTACCATCATCAAATCAGCCAACTCGTCTACGATAACAACGATGTATGGCAACGGCGTGCCCTCCACCTGAGCATTGTACATTTCAATGTTACGGCTACCTGTTTTTGCGAACAAATTGTAGCGCCGCTCCATTTCCGCCACTACTTTTTTCAGGGCTACTGAAGCGCGGCGAGGATCCGTAACTACTGGAGCCAACAGATGAGGAATGCCATTGTAAACATTCAGCTCGACCATTTTCGGGTCCACCATCATCAGCTTTACTTCTTCCGGTCTTGCCTTGAACAAAATGCTCATGATCAAGCCGTTGATACAAACGGATTTTCCACTCCCCGTAGCTCCTGCTACTAACAGATGGGGCATCTTGGTCAGGTCGGCCACGATCGGTTCACCCGAAATGTCTCGCCCCAGCGCCACAGTAAGCTTACCTGGAGCGTCCTGATACGGTGGTGCCTCCAATACTTCTCTTAGAGAAACCACTGCGACCTCTGAATTCGGCACTTCAATACCGATCGCTGATTTACCTGGTATCGGTGCCTCGATCCGAATGTCTTTCGCAGCCAAGGCCAACGCCAAATCATCGGTCAGACTGACGATCCTGCTTACCTTTACCCCGGTAGCTGGCTGTACCTCGTAGCGAGTAACGGCTGGTCCTCTATGCACTTCAGAGACAGTCGCATTCACGCCAAAGCTTTTTAATGTCTGAACAAGCTTGTTCGCATTCGAAGTATGATCCACGTCTTTTCCAGCTCCACTCGACTTCGGGCGAGAAAGCATGTGCAATCCTGGCAATTCGTATGGTGCTGCTGGCTGCGCTTCGCCTGTCTCAAGCGTACCGAAAATCTCTTCTTCCCCTTCTAGGGAAAATGTTATTTCCTGTTTGTTTGCTGGTGACTGATGATTTGTCTGAGTAATCGGCTGCTCCTCATCCTCCATCGCAATTCGATCTGTAAAATCACGAATGACCGGAGCTACCACAGGCGTTTCAGTTGGTGCAAAAGAGTGGGAATCATGAGAATCGCTATGTTGCGTGTCATGGATGACCGGAACCACGATTGCGGCATCGACTTCTGCTGCTTGTTTTGCTTTACGTGCCTCCCGCGCTTCTTTAGCTTCCTGCTTGCGTTTGTCGCTCTCCTCCTGCAAAAGCTGCACGGAATCTTTTACCGTATCTTTGGCCTTTCCATACATCTGAGCCACTCTGTCACGCAGGAACATCACTATGTTCACATAGGAAAGATTGAACAGGAACATGATGCCTGCCAGAAACAGAAAGACAATTACGAGCCCTGTGCCGATCATACCTACCAGGCCATTGCAGATGGCAAAAACGAGTGCACCTACCATTCCGCCGCCTACGCCGGTCGTCGATACTTTCTGATTGTGGTCGAGCCACAGCCTGTCCCACGTCACCCGGATGATGCTCTGCTCTGCAAACTTGCCATCAGCTGTGATTTGCTTGTAGAGAATAAGGTGATCCCACGTAAAGATCGCTGCTGCAATCAGAACAATCCCCAATACTCGGTACGTTAATCGTGGTGCTTTTCTCGTAAACATCATGTGAATCGCCATACCGATCAAGAGGACCGGAATAATGAAATCCCATGAACCTGCAATAAACCGGAATAGAAAGGCAAGAACGTTTTTTCCTAACCACCCGCTCTCCAACAATCCGATCAGGGATAGGACAATCACGATCAGCCCTAGCAATTCTATTTTGACAACTGAGGCCAATGCCGCTTGCGACTTCTCTCTTTTTCTTCTACTCAGATGGCACGCCTCCTTTTGCCTATTTTTCTGATATGTATACCAAATGGTAAAAAGGCAGCCGTCCGCTGTTCGGCTGCTGTTCGTACACAACTAGTATAACACAGGAAAATCATAGAAATACAGGACTTCTTACTAGTTCCACTCGGGTTGGAAGCGAACGATCTGACCTGGCGCGTAATGTGGTTTCAAGTAGTCTTGAGGGTCTGGACTAATCAACCGAACAATCCGCCCCTCAAATGGACCAGTCTGCTCCACCAGCATGGTGGCA
>JARDZO010000223.1 GCA_029240815.1 Brevibacillus sp. | reverse complement strand
CTACAGCCGTCTCATGCACGGCCTGAAAGTAGCTGGCATCGAAGTTAACCGCAAAATGCTGGCTGACCTGGCTGTGAACGACAAAGCAGCTTTCAACGATTTGGCTGTTGTTGCAAAAGGCAAACTGAACGCGTAATCATTGCAAATGAAGCCGATCATCCCGAGAGGGAATGGTCGGCTTTTTTGCGTGCTGCGCGGCCTGGACTTTCCATACGATCTAGCGGAAAAACTGGTAAAGAAAATGCTAGCGATTCGTCATCTGTGTGCAGAGACGAATCAATATACGGAAAATTATAATAATGGAAAAACAGGGAGGGGGGAGATTGAGTGAAAGGGCTGGAGGGGGAATGTATCGGGGAGTTCATCGGAAGCTTTATTCTGATCTTTGTGGGATCGGGGTGTGTCGCTGCTCTCGTGCTAAACGGTGCGGCATATGGGATGTGGGATATTTCCATGGTCTGGGGGCTGGGCATCAGTATTGCGCTTTACATGACTGCCAGCATATCGGGGGCCCACATCAATCCGGCTGTGACGCTGTCTCTGGCCATGTACCGAGGGTTTCCGTGGGTGAAAGTGCTTCCCTACATCGTCGCGCAAACGGCCGGTACCTTTACGGCTGCTGCCGTCGTCTACGGTTTGTACCGCGATGCGTTTTTATTCTATGAGGCCACGCATGGAATGGTTAGGGGGAGCGTGGAAAGTCAATCATTGGCCGCCATTTTTTCAACTTTTCCTGCTCCTTATTTAAACCTGTTTAGTGCGGCCCTCGTAGAAATCGTGATTACTGCTTTTCTCGTTGCTGCCATCTTTTCCTTTATTGACGAAAATAACTCATTCGCTCCTTCCAAGGCATTTTTTCCCTTGGCAGTTGGGATCGTCGTCGCGGTCATTGGCGGCTCGTTTGGGACGTTGACTGGATTTGCGATGAATCCGGCACGCGATTTCGGTCCCAAGCTGTTCACAGCGCTGGCAGGCTGGGGAAATGTGGCTCTACCTGGGCCGAATGGATACTTTTTCATCCCAATACTCGCTCCGCTGCTTGGGGCTGTTCTCGGAGGGGGAATTTACGACTATTTCATTCGCAAGTACCTGGCTGCTTATTCTTCCGCAGAAGAGGTGGAGCAGCCACACGTGAATCAAAAAGTAAGCGAGGAGAGGTGCCAAGATGCGACGTTCGAAAAGATTTGAGGTTTTGGAGCAAAGACCCGTCAATCAAGACGGTTTTGTCAAGGAATGGCCGGAGATGGGATTTGTCGCGATGTCCAGTCCGAACGATCCAAAGCCATCACTAAGAGTGGAGAACGGAAAAGTCGTTGAGCTGGACGGAAAAAATAGAGAACAATTCGATATGCTGGATCAATTTATTTCTGACTATACCATCGATGCGAGCGTCGCTGAGCAGGTCATGCAAGTGAGCAGCCTGGAAATCGCCAGGAAATTGGTGGATATCAATGTCCCTCGCTCTGAAATCCTGGCATTATCGAAGGGGATGACACCTGCCAAAGTCGTGGAAGTACTGAATCATTTGAATACCGTCGAAATGATGATGGCGCTTCAAAAAATGAGGGCGAGGAAAACGCCGTCCAACCAATGCCACGTGACGAATGTCCGCGACAATCCCGTGATCATGGCTGCAGATGCTGCAGAAGCGGCACATCGCGGTTTTGATGAGCAAGAGACGACAGTGGGGGTCGTTCGTTACGCTCCCTTTAATGCGTTGGCCTTGCTGGTGGGCTCCCAGACAGCGCGAGGGGGAGTGCTGACACAAGATGCGCTGGAGGAAGCGACCGAGCTTCGCCTAGCCATGCTGGGGCTGACCTCCTATGCGGAAACGATCTCCATTTACGGGACGGAATCCGTTTTTGTGGATGGCGATGATACGCCTTGGTCAAAGACGTTTTTAGCCTCCGCGTACGCTTCGCGCGGTGCGAAAATGCGTTTTACGTCCGGAACGGGCTCGGAAGTGCAGATGGGTGGAGCGGAAGGCAAGTCGATGCTGTACTTGGAAATTCGCTGCGTCATGATGGCGAAAGGTGCGGGGGTGCAAGGACTGCAGAATGGCTCTATCAGCTGCATTGGGGTACCGGCGTCTGTGCCGAGCGGGATTCGTGCCGTATTGGCAGAGAATTTGGCCACGACCATCTTTGATATGGAAGTAGCATCAGGAAATGACCAAACCTTCTCCCATTCCGAAATCAGGCGAAGTGCGAAAATGCTGTGCCAGATGCTGCCTGGTACGGATTTCATCTTCTCCGGATTCAGCGCTGTACCGAACAGTGATGACATGTTCGCAGGCTCGAATATGGATTCCACCGATTTTGACGACTACCTGATCATTCAACGAGACATGATGGTGGACGGAGGATTGCGGCCAGTGGATGAAGCCAGTGTGGTGGCCATTCGCTATGAGGCTGCGAAAGCGCTTCAGGCGATTTTTGAGGAGTTTGGATTTCCCGCCATCACCGATGAAGAAATCGAAGCGGCTACCTATGCCAATGGCAGCGAGGATATGCCGTTGCGCAACGTCGTCGAGGACCTGAAAGCGGCGGAGCGTATTTTGAAGGAAGAGATCACGGGATACGATGTGGCCCTAGCACTCGCCAAACGAGGGTACACCCAGACGGCGGAGCGGATTTTCAACATGTTGAAGCAGAGGGTGGCTGGCGACTATCTGCATACATCGGCGATCATCAACAAAGACAACGTGGTGATCAGCGCGGTGAATGATGAAAACGATTACACTGGGCCGGGAACGGGCTACCGCATCAGCCCGGAGAGATGGGAAGAAATCAAAAATATCCACCAAGCCATCAGCCCGCAAGATTTTTAGGAAGAGGGGGAGAAGAAATGACGATACCTGCATTTTCGGTAGAAATGAAGCTGTCGGAGACGGGAACTGCGAGCAAGGGAACCAATCCGCGAGAGGTCATTGTGGCGATCGGCCCCGCTTTTGGCAAAGAGTTGAACAAGACGATCGTCAAGGTCGATCATAGCGCCGTATTACGCGAAGTGATTTCCGGCATTGAAGAGCAAGGAGCGGTCCCGCGAATTATTCGCAGCTTGCGCACGGCGGACTTGGCCTTCATGGCCCACGAGGCGGCGCGATTGAGCGGATCGGGTATCGGGGTTGGGCTGCAATCCCGGGGAACGACCGTGATTCACCAGCGTGATCTGGATCCTTTGAGCAATTTGGAGCTGTTTCCCCAATCTCCCGTCATTACGCTGCAAACCTATCGGGCGATTGGACGGAATGCCGCGATGTACGCGCTGGGGGAAAGCCCCAGTCCGGTGCCGGTCGTCAATGATCAAATGACCCGCCCCAAGTATCAAGCAGTCGCGGCCATTCTTTATTTGAAAGAGTGCCAGTCGCTAGTGGCAAATGCCAAGCCAGTTGAGCTCAAAGCGGAATTTTCAATCAAAGATTAGGAGGGTACCTGATGCCAAAGTTGACGAGAGAACATTATCCCCTCGGGTTAAACAGTCCGGAATTACTGTATACGCCGACCGGAAAAGCGTATAGCGAGTTGACGCTGGATGCTGCCATAAACGGAGAAGTAACCAGTGCGGACCTGCGAATCAGCCCGAAGACGCTGCTCATGCATGCCGAGATCAGCGAAAGCTTGGGGAGGGGCCAGCTGTCGAGCAACTTCCGCAGAGCAGCCGAACTCATTACCATTTCCGACTCCCGCATATTGGAAATCTACAACGCGCTTCGTCCCAACCGCTCCACGAAAGAGGAACTGCTTGCAATTGCTCTCGAGCTGGAAGAAACGTATGGCGCTGTAGAAAACGCCTTGTTGATTCGGGAAGCAGCCGATGTGTATGAAAGGCGCGGCAAATTGAAGAAAAATGAGGATTGACAGATGAGGAAGCGGATCGTCGCCGGTGTGGATATTGGTAATTCTTCGACGGAGGTAGCCATCGCGCAAATCGAAGGGGAACAGATTCAATTCCTCTCCCAGCATTTGGTGAAAACGACTGGCGTAAAAGGAACGGTGGAAAACGTCAGGGGCATCCGGTTTGCCTTGCAGGAAGCAGCCAAAAAAGCCGGACTGGATGTCAGCCAAATCAACCTGATTCGCCTCAATGATGCCGTCCCGGTCATTGGAGATCTGGCCATGGATTTGATAAGTGAAACGATCATCACGGAATCCTCGATGATTGGTCATAATCCGGATTCGCCAGGCGGAGCTGGTTTGGGAGTAGGCACGACGATTTTGATCGAGCAGCTGCTAGATACGGCAGCAGAGCCCGTCCGCGATTATATCGTAGTGGTGACCAAAGCGTTTGATTATGAATGGGCAGCAAGTCGAATCAATCTGGCGGAAAGTCACGGGATAACCGTCACAGGCGCCATTGTGCAAAAAGACGATGGGGTACTCATTCACAACCGATTGCAAAAAAAGATCCCCATCGTGGATGAGGTATCCTTGATCGAAAAAGTCCCACTGTCCAAATGGGCAGCCGTAGAGGTAGCCTTGCCCGGCCATGTCATCCGTACGTTAAGCAATCCGTATGGGCTGTCCACCGTCTTCCAATTAGAGCCTGACGAGACCATCCAGATCGCTCCGGTAGCGAAAGCGCTGGTAGGGAATCGCTCGGCTGTCGTGATCCGCACCGCGCAGGGAGAAGTGGTGGAGAGAAAGATCGAAGCAGGCAGGATGATTTTGATCGGACCGCACAGCCGGATGGAAGTCTCGATCAACGATGGAGCAGACATCATCATGAATACGTATGAAAGGCTAGGAACCGTAATCGATGTTCAGGGTGAGGCAGGGACAAATGTCGGCGGGATGTTTAATGGTTTGCGCCAAGATTTGGCCCAGCTGACAGGACAGTCCCAGAGTGAAATTTCCATTTCCGATTTTCTGGCAGTGGATGCGGTGATTCCTGCAACGATCAGTGGTTCCATGGCTGGTGAGCTATCGATGGAAAGTGGCGTCGCTCTCGCATCGATGGTGAAAACAGACAAGATTCCCATTCAAAAGGTCGCCCAATCGCTGGAGCAGGAATTGGGAATCACGATCGAAGTGGGCGGAGTCGAAGCCGAGATGGCGATTCGCGGGGCGTTAACCACGCCTGGCACCAGAAAGCCGATCGTCATCCTGGATATGGGAGGCGGTTCGACCGATGCCGCTTTGATGGACACATCGGGCAAAATCACCTCCACACACCTCGCTGGCGCGGGCGACATGGTGACGATGCTCATCAATTCCGAGCTGGCGTTTGGGGACAAAGAGCTGGCGGAAAAGATCAAGAAAAATCCTTTGGGCAAAGTTCTCAGCTTGTTTCATATGCAGCTGGAGGATGGAACCATGCTGTTTTCCGAAACGCCATTCCCCCCTCATACCTTTGGGAGGGTCGTGATTCGTGAGGAACAGGGACTCACACCGCTGGCAACGCGCATTTCCATGGAGAAAATTCGTGACATCCGCCGGAGCGCCAAGCGGAGGGTATTTGTTACCAATGTATTGCGGGCATTGAAGCGTATCGTCCCCACCAGAAATGTAAAGCATTTATCGTTTGTCGTGATGGTCGGTGGATCTGCGCTGGATTTCGAGATCCCGCAAATGGTAACCGAGGAATTGGGGAAATACGGGATTGTGGCGGGCTTTGCCAATATTCGGGGAACAGAAGGTCCGCGCAATGCCGTAGCCACCGGATTGGTTCTCTCCTCCATGAAAAACGGGGTAACGGAATGAGCAAAAAAGAGATTTTTATCCCGATCGTTTATGGCGCAGGGGTTCAACCTGAAGTGATTCTTGAAATTTGCGCGGGATTGGAAGAAGAAGGGGTGCCTTTCCAAATGCACCAGCACCAAGGGCAGCAGAGCCATCTGATCGATCATGCCGATCATGCCGATCATACGGAAGCAATCGACGCATTCCGTTCTCCGCTACAGGTAGCTATCAGCATTCAAGAAAACGGAACCCTGTCTTTGTATCATGAGAAATTGGACAGTGGCGCTCCTTATATGGAGGACAGCTGGGAGCATGCGCGCAGGCTGGGGAAAAATGCAGCCCGTTTAGTCAAAGGTTTACCCTTGTATTTATCGTGAGAGAGGATGAGAGGAATGAGTAAAATCACGTTGCAAACAGCAAAAAAAATGATCGAGAGTGCGGAAAACGAGGCGAAACGAATCGGGGTACCGATGGTGATCAGCGTTGTAGATGAGGGGGGGAACTTCATCGCTTGCCACAGAATGGACGATGCCCTCTTGGTGAGCGTGGATATTGCGCAGAACAAAGCCTGGACCTCGGTGGCCATGAAGATGCCCACCGCGATCTTGGCACAGCTGTCTGCTCCAGGAGCGGAGCTGTATGGGATCAATACCACGAATAACGGGCGGGTAGTGGTATTTGGAGGAGGAATTCCCTTGCACCAGCAAAATGAAATCGTAGGTGCCGTTGGCGTGAGCGGAGGATCGGTTGAACAGGATATCCAAGTCGCGCAGGCAGCGGTCCAATCGTTTGAAAATTATGAATGAGATGTTTGATTTCTCCAAACAGCGCCTATTGTAACATGGTCTAGGAGTAGGATAGCGCAGCTCCATGGCCATTGATATGGAGGAGATCACTGGCCTCATCGCGAAACCCTATCTATACAAGGTGGATTGGAGGGATATGATGACATCACTTACTTTGCAGGACATTGTGAATGTTGATACTCTTCAAGAAATCCAGGATCGTTTTGCTGATGCTACTGGATTAGGTGTCGTGATTGCCGATCAGGATGGCACGCCTGTGACACAGGCCAGTAATTTCACTCACTTTTGCACGCTCATTCGCTCATCGCCGGACGGCATGCGGAACTGTATTCTTTCGGATGAGCGTGTCGGAATGATGGCAGCCCAACAAGGCAAACCCGTCATTCATCGCTGCCACTCCGGGCTAATCGACCTCGCCGCCCCGATCATTGTGGATGGGCAGTACTTTGGTTCCGTTCTGTGTGGACAAGTGTTTATCGAGAATGTGGACGAGGAACAGCTCGACTTTATCCGCTCAAAAACAAAACAGATCCCCGTCGATCAGGAGCAGCTGACGGACTATTTCCATCAAATCGGATTTACTACTCAAAAACGAGTCGAGGCTGCTGCCGAGATGCTTTATCTGGTGGCCAACTACATCGTGAAAATAGGCGCAACCCATCTGACGCAGCAGGAGTTGTTTGCCAAAAAACAGAAGCTGATGGAAGAAGCCGAGATACGTGCCAAACTCGAAAAAACATTGAAGGAAACGCAGCTAAAAGTGCTGCAGTCCCAGATCAATCCCCACTTTCTCTTCAATACGTTGAATACGATTTCCCGTCTTGCCTATCGAGAGGGTGCAGATCAGACGCAGAACGTTACGTATTCATTGGCGAAAATCCTGCGGTACAGCCTGCGAAATATTGATCAGCTTGTGTTCCTGCGAGATGAATTGGAGCACGTCAAGCAGTATCTATCCATCCAACAATCGCGCTTCCCCGGAAGGATCCATTATCAGGAAAGGTTGGAACCGGACATCGAGCTGGTGAAGATCCCGATCTTATGCCTGCAGCCGATCTTCGAGAACGCCGTCGTGCATGGGTTTGAGCCCAGGGAAGGTAATATCATACTCACCGTCACTGTTTTCACCAAAAATGAAAACGTTATCATCGAGGTGTATGACAATGGAGCGGGAATGACCGAGGATGATTTAGCCTCCATCTTTTCGGAAGAGAAATCGCACAGCGGTGGTCATACGACTGGAATCGGCTTGAAAAACGTGCACAAACGAATTCAATACTATCTTGGTGAGGATTACGGGATCACGTCCATTACTAGCCGGCTCGGAGTGGAAACCATCGTGCAAATTACGGTTCCGAAGACAGGAGGTTCATTCTTTGAAGCTGATGATCGTTGATGATGAGCCATTGGAGCGGGAAGTGTTAACTATGATCATCAAGAAGCACAATTTTGGGGTCATTCATTTTTACGAGGCCACCAATGGTGCCGAGGCAGTTAGCCTGGCAAGGCGGGAAAACATAGATCTTACCATTATGGATATCAAAATGCCTGTCATGGATGGCATCACGGCTGCGGAGATCATCAAGAAAGAGATTCCTGACTGTCGCATTCTATTTCTTACGGCTTACGATGAGTTTGATTACGCCTTTCGCTCGATCAAGCTGCGCGCGGATGATTATTTATTGAAGCCTGCTCATCCGGATGAGATTAAGCAAGCCTTGGTGAAACTGCTCCCGAGTCAGAAGGGACAGCTTGTCCAGTTTTCAGGCGATATCGAAGGGCACCTTGAGATTGGCAAGGTCATCGAATACATCGATCAAAATCTGAATGACGAACTATCGCTCGAGTATCTGGCCGGGCTCGTCCATCTGAATGCCCAATATTTGTGTCGTCTGTTTAAACAGGTAACTGGCTGTACGATCAAACAATACGTGACGACCCGACGGTTGGAGAAAGCCAAGTACATGTTTCAGAGCACGAATAAAACCATCACGGAAATTAGCATGGACTGCGGATTTTCTGATGCGAATTACTTTGCGCGGGTTTTCAAAAAGAAGGAAGGGATGACGCCTACGCAATATCAACAGCAGATGTCGATCGCGGAGAAGAAAAAACCCATTACATTTGGAAAGTATCTCATGTGAGTTCCCCTACATACACGCATCGAAACCTTAGTGGTTCCCCGGCCGTTTTCACGTGAATGGGGGGTCATTTTTTATGGGTAAAGTGGCACAAAAAAACACCGCCGTGATCTGACGAATCAGTGGAGGTGTCTCATGTATGAACCGGCCATTCAATGGATGATCCGCCGCCGCAGTGCGTCAGCGACTCCTTGGGTGCGATTTTGCGCACCCAATTTTTTTAAGGCCGACTTCACGTAATCTTGAACGGTAAATTCGCTGATGCCGATGCGGTCAGCCATCTCCTTGATGCTCTCGCCCCAAGACATCCGCTGTAATACTTCTATTTCTCGCTTGGTCAATTTGACCGATTTGGCCAGGAGTGAATCAGTGGCCAACGCCTTTCCTACTTGTTCACCGTACAGGCTGATCGCGTGCATCAGGCTGCTGTTGATCCCATCACAGCCGTCCGGATGTCCGGAAATGCCAGCGTAACCAATGACATTGGCACCGTGGAAAATGGGAACGACGAGTGCGTAGGTGGCGCCGTGTACATACTTCGCTGGAATCTGTCTGATGAGATCGGAATCGAGCAGGACAGCTCGCTTTTCACGGATGGCAGAATAGATGGGGGGCATATTGCGGATATCTTCACGCTGATCCCGAATGGAATGCAGTCCCTCGGCATTTGCCCGCAACAAACCCTCACCCATTTGGCTGAGCATGGAATAGTTGTACAGGACAGCACCCATAAACGGAAACAGGTCAATGAATCCGCGAACGGTAAGCACTAGTTTTTCTTCGTGATGAGGAGCCATTTCGATGCGTTGGATATACTCTCGCAAAGCTGGACTGTCCATGGAGTGACATCCTCCCTCCATTTTAGGGGTCGTTCACTACCTGTTTTTTGGGGATATATCCGTTTTTTGTAACGAC
>JARDZO010000222.1 GCA_029240815.1 Brevibacillus sp. | reverse complement strand
CCAGTGTTTGGTCAGGGATCGTACCCATTTTAGCTCCGTTCTCAATCAAATCCATCAAAAATACAACGGGAATTTGCGCCAGTTGGGGCTTGATCTTCAGGAGAGAGGCAGCCTCTCCTTTCACGATAATGGGCCACATCAGCCGCCGGATTTGCGGCTCCCGACGATATCCGTCCATAATATCCTGAATGCCTCTTCTAGCCACCTCTTCACTGACAGCGAGGACGCGCGTATGGCCGAGAAACAGCTTTTGGTTCAGCCTCAGCTGCAGGTTATTGGCAGCGTCAGTCACCGTTCTGCCCGTCACACTCATGATTTTGACCGCATCTGAGTTGCCTCCACCGCCTTGACCGCTACTGCCTGCGATTTTGATCGGGATAGGAATTTGCACGGTCATCTTGTACAAATCTTCTCTTCCTTCTACGATATCGACAGCCACAGCCAGCACGGAGGTACGCTCCTCCAGCTCTCTCCTGTCCCAACATCCTGTCAACAGAGTGAAACAAGTCAAGATCGCAGCTATCAGGCATCCGTTTTTAGCCACCTGCTTTCCTCTCCTTTGTCCTCTGCCCCATTCCTCTTGCCAACAGTACGATCCAGTAAAGAGTAGGCACCCCTAAATTAAGGGCGAGGCTCACGATTCCCAGGTAGGAGCTGATCCGAAAAATTTCTACAATGTTCTGCGGCCAAAGGGCGATAAAGAAAAGAGGGATAAACATGAGTGCAGATACGATTCGCTGAAACACAATGCCTTTGTTAAAGAGCTGGCGCAAACCATAGACAAATGCGTAATAAGCATTAGCCACCGTAGTGAACACGGCGGCTACCCAAACAGCTAAAAAGGCAGATTCCAGCCGCTCCAGAATCAGACCAGGCACCTGTGTGGTTTTCACCAGTTCCAGCGTCGGCCAAGAAACCCGTTGCAACTCCTCAAAGCCAAATACCGCGATGCCCGCCAGTACGATCAACGTATAGACAAACATGGCGATTCCGATTCCATAAAAGCCTGCCCTCACCTTGCTGTTGTTCTCATGAGCGTAGGCAAAGAAGATCAACATGATTTCGTACCCCGAAAACGAGTAGACAGCTTCGTACATTCCCTCGAAAAGTGCCTTTCCCGACGCGCGATACAACGGAAATATATTGTTCCATTCCGCTTTTTGGAAAGACGCGAGCGCAATGAAAAGAATCGGGAACAAGATGAGCGGAAACAAAAGCTCGTTTACTCTTGCTACTACCTCCACTTCATGCATGCAGAGCAGCTGCGCGAGGAGAAACATCGTAATGATGATCACTTCCAATGGAGTGTCCAGCAGTACTGAGGTAACGACCACCTCTCCAAAAATGCGAGCGACGATTGCCGTGGAGGCGTACATAAACAGCAGATAGCTGAGCACCCAGGGCAGACTAAGCCATCTTCCCTGTCGTGGCCGCTTAGCCGAACCCCAAATGATCGGACTGTATTCAATAAAGGTCTTTCCAGGAAATCGGCGGCTTAATGAAGCGATCATCCATACGGAGAAAAAGGCCCATACAGATCCCAAAATGGGAGCGATCCATCCAGCCTCAAACAACCTCGAGGTAGTCGTCCTAGGCAATGTCAACACGCCTACCCCAATCAACGTACTCGTAATCAGGGACGTCTGCTGCCACAAGGAAAACGTATTGATTTGGCTGCTCCCTTCCTGCTGACTCACGGCTTATCCTCCTCTCGCATACGGACTTTATCGTGCACATGAAACATGCTAGGGCGCGTTTTCATCAAATGATGAGGGGCTCTAATGAACAAATCTCTCATGCCGAGCATGTTTAACGGGCTTAACGGTGACATGTAAGGAACACCAAATGACTTGATCGATGACACATGGACCATGATGATGATCAAAAACAACATGATTCCATAGAGACCAAACATTCCAGCCAACAGCATGACCGGAAACCGCAGCATGCGGATGGCAATAGCGGCACTGTAGCTCGGGGAGGCAAACGAGCCGATTGTGGTAACTGCCACGATAATAACCATGACCGGACTGACGAGACCCGCTGAAACAGCAGCCTCCCCTACTACCAATGCACCAACGATCCCAATGGTCGGTCCAATGGGGCCAGGCAGACGCACACTCGCTTCCCGCAAAATTTCAATCGCAAGCTCCATGAACAACGCTTCGACCAGAGAAGGAAATGGTACCGTAGAACGCCCTGCCGCCATCGCGATCACAAGCCGCGAAGGAATCATCTCCGGATGAAACGAGCTGAATGCGATATAGAGAGAAGGCAGCAACAATGCGATCGAAATACTGATAACCCGAATGAAGCGAATTAATGTGGCAATGTAAAAGCGTTCATAGTAATCTTCCGGACTTTGATAGAACTGGGAAAACACAGCTGGCGCAACTAAACCGAATGGAGTTCCATCGACCAGGATGCCTACCTTTCCTTCCAATAGATTGGCGACCACTTTATCGGGCCTCTCTGTATTTTGAATCTGAGGGAAGGGAGACCATCTTCGGTCTTGAATCATCTGCTCGATATAGCCGCTCTCCAAGATCGCATCCACATTGACCTTTTCGATCCGACGAATCACCTCTTCTACCATAGGCATATGAGCCAACCCATCAATATACATGACGTAAATATCAGTCTGCGTCCTTTGCCCAATCACCAAATGACGAACCTTGAGGTTGGGGTCCTTTAGTCGAAACCGAACGAGGGCTGAATTGACACAGAGCGTTTCGCAAAAACCATCGCGCGGCCCACGTACCACCGACTCGGTTTGCGGCTCTTCTACCCCCCTGCGATCCCAACCCCGTGTATTATTCAAGTATGCCTGACTATTTCCGTCAATCATCAGAACCGCTGTTCCGGACAGGATATTTCGTATCACCTGCCTCAGTCGATCTGTTGCTTCTAATTCATTTGTAGCTGGACCTTCGTACGTTATATCTGTTGTGGTCATGTAGGCAATAATAAACTGACTGATGACGTTACGATCGACCATCCCGTCCAAAAAGACGATGGCGCAATCTTTTCCTTCTTTGTTCTGAAAGCGCCGCACTACCAGATCATCACATTTGCCTAGCTGAAATTGAATCAAGGAGACATTTTCGTGGACATCGGGCGTGAGCTGCAAATCGGAGACGCTCTCCATACTTTTATCAGCATGCTTTTCCAGCGTATTCACTTGAAGGGTGTCCTTCCGTTTTTGCCACGCTTTCCAAAACTGGCTCAACGCTCTCCCCCCTTAGGCTCGCTTATCGATTAAGATGTACGGATAGTGTGTCCAAGAAAGGAAATGAAAACCCACTTTTTACGAGAGATGGTCCGTTCGATCTTTTTTCAACAAAAAAAGGACTCCGCATGGGTATCATGCGAAATCCCTTCTCTTCTAATGACCGATTGCTTGCAAAAGCAGGAACAATTGCAAGATACAGAAAACAGGAACGACAATCATGAAAGAGATATGCTTCGTCTTGTGGCGATAGGTCAGCATCCCTGCCAAAGCTCCGATCCCCCCACCCAAAACAGCCGTGACCAGCAGGCTCGCTTCAGGAATCCGAAAGCCTCGTTTGGGAGCCAACCGTTTATCAACCGCCATCAGATAGTACGCATACCCGTTCAAGAGCAAACCGCCTGCTCCAGACATCCACAGCATCGGGGTGACATAACCCACTAACATCAATGCCCACCCCATGACAAGAATCAGATTGCGGTTGCGCTTATGAGCTGCCAATTGACGATGAAACATTTCTTAGTCTCCTTTTGCTCGATACGCTCGATTGCTCAGCACATATTTGCGTACGATCAACCCTATCACGATCAAGACAGCAAGCGTGAGCAACGTATAAAAGCCATACTGCCGAATCATACCCACGATGACTTCGACGTGATTTCCAAAAACGTACCCAAGCAGGTAAAAAGCAATTGTCCACACCAATCCGATTGGGTAGGACAAGAGGGCATACCGGCGATAAGTCATGCCTCCCATCGCTACCAAGTACGGTACGACATGACGAACGACCGGAAACAAGTAACTGATGCATAGCGCCGATGTGCCGTACTTGCTCAGCAGCTCAGTCGATCGTTCGACGGCATGCCTCATCTTCTCGCTTTTCGAAAGCCACTGCAAGATGGGCTTGCCAAAATATTTTCCAAGTAAAAAACCTATCGTCAATCCGGAGGCCACACCCAGATACCCTGCCAAAAAGGAGTATACCGGGTTTAAGAGACCAATCGAGACCAAAAATCCTCCCGTCGCTACGACCAGCTCGTCAGGAATTGGCAATCCTACGATCCCCAGCCAGAGCAGAAAGAAAATGGCCAGGTAACCGTATTGCTCTATGATTGATATCAGCAGGTTGATTTCCATGAGCAAATTCCCCTATCCTCGCCATAGTGCGGCTGTTTCTAGGATTGCATGCAAAGGCTTGCTGTGCTTTTGCGACCTTTATCTAATACGTACGAATGAGCCAAAAAGGTACTTGTCTATTTTGCAATAGATGCCTTTGTTTTATCAAGCGAAGAAATTCGTTCCTTTATAGATGCTTGCTTGAGCGCTTCTCTGCGGCTGAGGTTCGCCATCGACGTCGTCCCAACAAAGTGACGCACAGCATCGGGGCCCCCTTAATGACCAGCCTATCGCTTTTTGGATGAAAAATTCCTTGGATCCCACACAAAATTCGCCGCGATCTATGCACTGGCTACAGACAGTTGGTTGACGATGGTAAAGTCGTTTTGCTCGCCTTCCTTGTACGGATAGTAGACGACTAGCGTATAGTTACCTTCGATGACTTCGCCCGTTTTGAGCCAAGTCTCAATATCGAAGCTCACCTTTGCTGTGAGCGTATGCTTAAAGTAATCCTTTTCCACGGATGCATGGCGCGCGAAGTCTTCACGCAGTTGTTCCCGTTGATTGTAGACTGCAGCAAACGCCTCTTGCATCTCCTGTTTGTCCATGAGATCTTCCCACCACAGTCTTCTCGGGCGATGTTTCTGGTTGTGCAGAAAATCGAACTTCATCAAGCTCATAACATGATCGAGACGCTCCACCTGCTGGGTGTGCAAAAAGCTTTGCAGACGCGTGAACAAATCTTCCAGCTGATGACCGATACGGCTCCAGCCTTGATTTTCCCAGTAGTCTCCAAACGACTGGAAGAAATCAAACGGCGATTCAAATACCTGGCCCAGCATCCACTCCAGTGTATGATCCATCCGGTGGGCGTTCCAGTACTTCTCAAGAACATCCTCGACACGCTTGATTTTTTGCATATCGCCAAAAGATAGCACGTTATTGCCTAGAATTTCATAGGGTGCTTCGTCCATGTAGACGTAACCATGATCGGCTGCGCGAGCACGTACACCTGTCCCCCGCAGCATTTTCAAAAAGCCCAGCTGCAGCTCTTCAGGACGCAACGCAAAAACATCATTAAACGTCTTGCGGAAGGACTGATAGTCTTCTTCTGGAAGACCTGCGATCAAATCCAGATGCTGATCGATTTTGCCTGAGTTTTTGATCTGGGTAACGGTGCGTGACAACCGGTCGAAGCGCTGAATGCGTTGAACGAGTCGATTCGTTTCATCGTTTGTGGACTGTACGCCAATCTCGAAACGGAAAACTCCCGGAGGCGCATTTTCAGTCAGGAAGTCAAGCACGTCCGCACGCAAAATATCGGCAGTGATTTCAAATTGGAATACGGTTCCATTGTGGTTGTCGATCAAAAACTGAAAGATCTCCAGCGCATATTTTTTATTGATGTTGAACGTACGGTCCACGAACTTGACAGTCTTAACCCCGTGATTGATCAAGCGGAGCAACTCTTCCTTTACCCGTTCCAGACTGAAGTAGCGGACTCCATCTTCAATGGAGGACAGGCAATATTGACACTTGAACGGACAGCCTCTGGAAGCTTCAAAGTAAACGACACGGTTGTTCAATTCATCCAGATGATCCTGATAAGGAGAAGGAATGGAGTCCATCTCCTCGATCTGTCCGCGCGGCATGGAGAAACGCACATATTCTCCATCGCGATACGCGATCCCCGCTACCTCGCGCAAACGAGGCGGCTGCTTGGTTTCGAGTGCTTCCTGATAGGCTTGCAGCAGCTCCAGAAAGGTCTGCTCCCCTTCTCCAATCGCGATGACGTCGATTTCCGGATGCTTTTTCATCCAGTGATCTGCATCATAGGTCACTTCCGGCCCACCCAAAATGACGGGCACATCCGGGCATACTTTTTTCAAGTTGCGAATGACGTCAAGTGTCTCGCGGATATTCCAGATATAACAGGAAAATGCCACGACATCTGGCTTGCGCTTGTATATGTCGGCAACAATATTTAAAGTGATGTCATTAATCGTGTATTCGACGAGCTCAATGGTCGGGAAGGACGCCCCGGCATAGCTGCGCAAATAGCGCAAGGCCAGTGATGAATGGATAAATTTCGCATTTAAAGTGGACAACAATATATTCATGTTTCGTTCTACTCTCCTTGCACATTCCGGCACCAAAATGACCCGTTGCACGGGTCCTGGAGGTAATGCCAGTCATATTCCTTTCGTAACAGTACCATAAGCGGACAGAATACAGCAAATACAGTCCATGGTTATTCGTGTCTATCCGTAGAAAAAAGGGCAACCAGCGCGTTTCGCCTTGGCACCCTTTTGTCCTGTTTCATCGGTTCAGTTCGCGTACCACGTGTCCTAGCTCCGGGACGATCAGCTTGTTCATGGCCAATCGGACCGCCCCGGTCGATCCAGGTGTCGAGAAGATCATTTTGCCCCTCCGCGTACCGGCAATGGCGCGGCTCAGCATGGCGGCAGAGCCAATATCTTCTGTATAGCTCAACATGCGGAACAGCTCGCCGAATCCAGGCATTTCCTTGTCCAGTAAGCCGGTCACTGCTTCAAAGGTATTATCGCGTGGAGATATGCCCGTTCCACCGTTTAGCAATATGACTTGAACCTCTGCATGAGCGATACCGTTCTCAATCGCAGCGATGACCTCCTCAGGCTCGTCCCGCACAATCTGGTACAGCGCAGTAGAATGTCCCGCTTCTTCCAGCAATTGCTTCATCAACTGGCCACTCTTGTCTGTTTCTTCGGTTCTCGTATCGGATACCGTGATCACCATGCATGCAACTTGTTTGGGCGACAAGGCCTTATGTTCTTGCGTACTCATGACAAGTCAGCTCCCATCCCTGTTCTCTCTCTTACCATGATACCATGCGCTCTCTTTTCAACGGGAGTTTTTCTGTTTGCCCTATACCGACAAACCCTTCTTTCCTATATAATTCTCATGACTGCTATTTTTGACAGACAAGGAGGCGCAGCCGGATGGCAAACCGCCCTTTTTTCGCTTTTCACTTCCATAAGCAAGCCCATACCCCGATGTACGTACAGCTCGCGGAGCAATTGCAGACTGCTATTTTACGTGGCGCTTTCCTCGTAGACGGACAGCAACTCATTTCTTTACGTGATATGAAGACCGTCAGCGGGTGCTCCCTCGAAACGGTAAAAAAAGCCTACGATCACTTGGCCGAAGAAGGATGGCTAGAAGCTGTCCACGGCAAAGGCTATTATTTGACGCAACGTGCCAAAGAAGCACGGCTGGAGAATCGCTTGCCTCTCACCGATATTCCGATCGCCTCTCTGGCTGACTCTTCTCCCCGCCCTGGCGAAGAGCTGGTCAAGCGGTTGCGCGGAGCCTTTTACGACAGCCTGACAGTGCTAGACGAACCTTCCGCTCAAAAGAAAGTCAGACGTGCTCACGCCTCCAAAGTGTTTGCTGATCATCTGAGCCGACGGGGTCTCCCCCATTCACCAGAACGGATCCTGTCATTTAACCGAAGCACGAGCGGTTTCGCCTTTTTAGCTCAACGCGTCATGAATCCCCGTGATGTCGTCTACGTCGAGGAATATAGCTATCCTGTCTTTCTGCGATTGCTGAGCCAGTGCGGCATCACCGTACGCCCGATCCAGATGGATGACGAAGGGATCTCCATCCAGTCTCTCGATGCTGAACAAGAGCATTACCCTGCGAACTGGCTGCTGATCAACCCTCACTATCATTTTCCTACGGGGATCAGCTATTCACACGAGCGCAAAGAAGCGCTGTTGGCGTGGGCCGCGCAAAAGAACGTGCGGCTGGTGGAGAACGATCATTACGGCGACTTGTGGTTTTCTGAACCCAGCTCTCCTCTGTACCAAATGGCTATGGATGCGCAGAGCTCCGTACAGGTATACTACCTGCACTCCCTGTCCAAGACGCTCGCGAGGGATCTACAACTGGGTGTCTTGATGCTTCCTGCCGACCTGAGTGAAGAAGAGCTGGAGCGCTATCGTCAAATCGTCTCCATGACAGGTGCCGAGCCTTCGCTCCTGATCGTAGAGGCTGCCGTACGCCTGCTGGACGATCCATGGTTCTCCGAAGTGTACCTGGCAGACAGGCGCTCCCTGTTTCAATCACGCTTTGAACGCCTGTGGAAGGAGCAGCATCACGCTCTTCCTGCCCATGCCCGTATGTACCCCATCACAGGAGGCCTGAACACCTGGATTGAATGGGGGACTCCTTCTTCCAATGCAACGGAGAGCGAGGACAGAGTCGTCGCCATGTTGCTCGAGGAGGGTCTGGAGCTGACTCCGGGGCATGCATTCCGCGTCGCGGATGAGCCTGCGGACTCTGTGCGTCGTCCTGCCGTCCGCTTCCCGCTGGCACCGATGGAAGAACGAGAGCTCAAGCACTGGCTGTTTCGACTGGGAGCTGCATTGATCCGATAGTCTGCTTCTCTCGATTATTTCGTTGTTTTCAATTTCACACCTGCCCATTATACTTACAGGTGTTCCTGCCATACTAAGGTGAGAATCAAAGTTTCTTACATAATTGAAAAGTCGAGGTCCTCCTCCCTATGATTCGTAAAATCGTCGAAAAGCTTCATCTCGATCCTCCTAAAACGCTGGTGCTCGGTTTTGCCTTTATTATCCTGATCGGGGCCACTCTCTTGACCCTTCCCTCCGCTACTGTAGACGGAATGGGACTTCATTGGTTAGATGCGTTGTTTACTGCGACTTCCGCAACTTGTGTAACCGGGTTAGTCGTTGTGGATACAGGGTCAACTTTCACAGTGTTCGGACAGATCGTCATTCTATCGCTCATCCAGATCGGCGGTCTCGGATTCATGACGTTCGCCACTTTCTTTGCACTGATCATGCGTAAAAAGATCTCTCTGCGCGAAAGATTGATCCTGCAGGAATCATTGAACCAGATGTCGATTGAAGGAGTCGTTCGACTCGCCAAAATGATCTTGATTTTTACGGCGCTAGCTGAGTTAATCGGTGGGATTCTGTTGTCCATCCGCTTTGCTTTTGATTTTCCGTTGGGGACGGCGATCTATTTCGGCTTTTTCCACTCCATCTCTAACTTCAATAACGCCGGATTTGACTTGATGGGAGATTTCGCCAGTCTGACCAGATACGTGGATGATCCCGTCGTCACGCTCGTCGTCTGTGCAATGATTATCCTTGGCGGGATCGGCTTTATGGTAGTAAGTGAAGTCTATG
>JARDZO010000221.1 GCA_029240815.1 Brevibacillus sp. | reverse complement strand
CTTTGTTATCTAGCTTTTGCAGGCAGTCATAGCTACGGCACGAGTACCGCAACCAGTGATGTCGACTTGCGGGGAATTGCCTTTGCCCCTGTAAAAGCTATGTTTGGTCTGCAAAGTTATGAGCAAACGACGCTGTCGGAACCTGATCTGGTCGTGTACGCGCTGAATAAGTACATCCGTTTGGCGGTAAAAGGCAACCCCAATATTGTGGAGATGCTTTACGTGAAGCCGGAGCATATCGTTTATGCTACGACGTCTGGGGAAGAACTGAGAGCGAATCGACAGCTGTTTCTATCCAAGCAGCTGTACCATTCCTACGGTGGCTATGCCATTCGCAATCTACGGAAGCTGGCGAGTGCGGGGCAGCGGTATGATGCGAAAGACGCTCATCATTTGATCCGCCTCCTGCAAATGGGCAGGGAGCTGCTGGAAACAGGGGAGCTGCACGTAGCTCGGCCAAATGTGGAGGAGCTCATGGCGATTAAACGCGGGGAGTGGAGTGTGGATGATCTGCGCGCCTATGCAGAGGATCTGTTCGCTCAGATGACGACCGCTCATGAAAGCTCGTCGCTGCCGGAAAAGGTAGATGGAGAGGAACTGCAAAAGCTGGCAATTCGCTTGAATCAGGCGTTTTATACAGGAATGTAGAAAAAGTGACAGGTCGAGGAGAGATAGGAAGCGAATGAGGGGGCAAATACTTGAAGGGCGCTTGGTGCGCTTGGTTCCGTTGGAGGAAATACACAAAGAGAAGTTGTTTGAAGCACTTGGCAAACCAGATGTGTGGCAATATACGTGGAGAAAAGTCAGTACTCCTGATGATCTCAGTCTATTGATCGATCAAGCGTTGGAAAATCAGCAAAAAGGCACTCAGCTTCCCTTCACTGTCATCGATCTAAAATCAGGCAATACAGTCGGCACCACCCGCATAGGCGACATCGACCGAACGAATCGAAACGTGGAAATCGGCTGGACGTGGCTATCGCCTGACGTGTGGGGAACCGGGATCAATGCGGAGTGTAAGCTACTGCTCTTGCAACATTGCTTTGAAGATCTTGACATGCTTCGGGTTCAATTTTCTGTCAGTGCCAACAATATACGATCGAGAAAAGCGGTAGAGAGGCTGGGAGCTGTCCAGGAAGGAGTTTTCCGCAAGCATCGGGTGAAGCCGGATGGGACTGTGCATGACAATGTGTTCTATAGCGTGCTCGATACAGAGTGGTCTGAGGTCAAAGAAAAGCTGCAAATGCGGCAAGGTCCTGATCGAAGGGAATAGCTGAAACACCGGCCTGCATAATCAGGTCGGTGTTTTTCGTTTTTTTGTCTGTTTCTAGGCCTTCTGTTTCTAGGCCTTCTGTTTTACCGATGAGGTCCTTCCTTTAGCCACAGACGCTACCACGATCACCGCGGCCAATATAGCGCCGAGAGTGACTGACTCGGAGAGCAGCAGCCACGAAGTCAGTATGGTAAAAAATGGCTGGAGATACTGCGTCTGGCCGACTCTCGCTACACCGCCAATAGCCAGACCGTGGTACCAGGCGAAAAAGCCAAGAAACTGGCTGATGATGCTGACGTAGCCAAACCCTAACCATGCCGTCCCTGAGGCATGCTGCAACTGTGAAAGAAGCGGACCTGCGATCGGGATGACCAGAAAGGGGAAGGAAAATACCAAAGACCAGCTGATGACTTGCCAGCCGCCCATCGTTCGGGCTAGCTGTCCGCCTACTGCATAGCCGATTGCCGCAGAAACAACCGCTGCTAACAAGGCCAGATCAGCCCAGTGGAGTGCACCGAACCCGGAGACAACTGCGTAGCCAAGGATGGCGAGACAAGCGACGCCGCTGGAGACCCAGTACATCCGGGCAGGACGCTCACCTGCAAAGAATGTGGCGGCGCCAGCCGTCGCCAGTGGCAGCAACGCAATGATAATCGCGCCATGTGTGGCTGGGACACGCTCCATAGCCCAAGCCGAGAAAAAGGGAAAGCCCGCGACGACCCCTCCCGCGACGAGAATCAGCTGCTTGGTTTCCTTCCACGAGGGAAAGGGAACTCGTCTGATCAGCAAAACAAGTGCAGCCAGGATGGCAGCGACCAAGGCGCGTCCCAAGCCAGCTGTCATCGGAGTGAGGGCGGTCAATGCTGCTTTAGTCGCTGGCAGCGTCAGGCTGAAGCTCAATACCCCTAGTAACCCGTAGAGCATTCCCGCTTTTTCATTGTAGAGGCTACTTCCAGCAGTCAAAGGTTGTGCCGCCTGCTCTTCTTTAATCGATACTTCAGCGTTCATGAGAATCCCTTCCTTCATTCGCGTGACGATGGTTTTCCCCATCGTAAGACTCGGCGCCAATAAAGGGTAGAGCCAATTGGCAGGAGGATCGGTAGGCCAATTTGTCGAACGTCAACGTACAGGTATCTATGAGCGAAACGGGAGGTCAATGAAAAATGGAATGGCAGCCAGACAAGCAGGGGGACACCCCCGTCTACCAACAGATTGCACGTTGGCTGGAACAGCAAATTATTCAGGGAGATTTGCCCCCGGGTTCTTCGCTTTCAGCGGAAAGAGTGCTGGCCCAGCGCTTTGGGGTAAACAGAGGAACGGTGTCCGCAGCTTATGAAGAATTGCGGGCAGCCGGATTATTGCAATCCATGCAAGGCAGCGGTACTTGGGTCAGTCGTCATTTATGGGGAGTACAGCGGGTTCCCAACTGGCACAAATATACCAATGGAGGAGCGTTTTTACCCGCCTATCCATTGGTTAAACGAATTCAGGAGGCATGCTTCGATACGGCGATCATCAATTTGGCCAAGGCTGAGTTGGCGACGCCGCTCATTCCTTCCCTCGATGCAGATGCCTTATTGCGATTGCAGCAATCCCCGCAATTCGAGCTGGGATACACCCACCCCAAGGGAGATCAAGCATTGCGTGAGGTACTATCCCGGCATTTGGGCAAACAATACGGAATCCCAGCTTCGCCGGAGGAAATTCTCGTGACATCTGGCGCGCAGCAAGCGCTGCACCTGATCTCGCTCTGCCTGTTAAGTCCGGGGGATGCAGTGGCGATGGAGGGCCCTTCTTACTCGTACTCCTTGCCTTTGTTCACCTCAGCGGGACTGCGCCTGTACAAGCTATCGATGGATGCAGAGGGCATTATCCCTGAAGAAATCCGTCATTTGCATCAGGAGCACAAGCTGCGTATGGTATTTGCCAATCCGACGTACCACAATCCTACAGGCTTAGTCATGAGTGAACGACGCAGGAAGCAAATTCTCGATACATGTATGGAACTGCGAATTCCGTTGGTAGAAGACGATGCATATGGTGCTCTTTCCTTGAAAGACAGCAAGAGACCGCCGCTGCCGATCAAGGCCATCGACTCGAGCGGTACCGTCCTTTACGTAAGTAGCGTGTCCAAGACCATCGCACCAGGCCTGCGCATCGGCTGGCTCGTCGGTCCCCGTTCTGTCGTAGAAAGGCTGGCGGATGCCAAGCAGCAGATGGATTTTGGCACGAGCACGGTCTCCCAGCAATTGGCCCGATCGTTCCTGGAACATGACAGGTGGGAAACACAGATCGAGCGGTTGGCGGCGTATCTGTACGAACAACGACGTGCAATGGTAACAGCCTTGGAGACACATCTGGCTGACAGGGCCGAGTGGAATGTCCCTGAAGGCAGTTATCATGTGTGGTGCCGTCTGGACGAACCGCGCGATGAGCGTCTGCTGTTGGATGCAGCCATTCGTGAAGGAGTTGTGTTCACCCCCGGTAGCGTGTATGGAGCAGAAGCGGGGTGGCTGCGATTGACGTATTCATGGGAGAATGCAGATTCCATCAAAGAGGGCATCCGGCGTCTTAAAAAAGCGCTCCTGGCGACACAGTAGCTAGGCTGTTGCTATAACAAGGCACGTTTGTGCTCATACTAGTGACGGCTACAATTGTTCCGAAACGAGGTGAACCGATGGGCTTCTCCCTGATCATTGGCTTTATGGAGGCGCTGACTTCTTACTATTTAGTGCTGCTGTTACTCATTACAGGAGTGATCCTGCGGTTTCGTTACTATATCGCATACCGGAACAGACAATTGACACGCGATGCGGCTTATGCAAAAGGCGGCAGCTACACACTGTTGATCCTGTCAGCTGTGGTATTGATCACCCACTATGTCCTTATTTAAACTGGCCGATCCGCCTGAAAAAGGTCTGCACTTTGACATGGACCTCCGCTTCCCGGAAGAGTTGGTCCCAGTCTTTTTTATGGGTTTTCCAATACGCGTACTGATGTCTGCGGAGCTCTTCACCAAATCCAAAGATGTCTGTTTGGTATTTGCTTTGCATCTGTTTAATCAAGGCCTCTGTCTTGGATTGAACCATTTTGTTTATTTGCTCTTCTTTCTCTCTGAGCTTCTCCATGGTAGGTTTGTTCTGCAAACCATCCTCGGCTAGATTGCCTTCTCCTCGGATTAAAACGGTAAAAACGGGCTTTCCGTTCTTGATCGCCGTATGTACGTTAGAGCGGACAGCTTTTACCTCCATGGTCGTAAATCCGGGAGTTCCACCTTCAGGATTTTTCAAGATGACTTCGTCGCCGGCAGAAAACGTCCCATTGATCCAGCGGAGTGATTTTACATCTTGATCGGTGAGCCAACCGATTAATTTGTTCCCTTTCATGATAGCGCCACCAGCCATTTTCAATTCATGGGGATGGATAGTGACCCTAGGTAAAATGCTATTGCTGCCACTGTGGAGATTTGTGGAAAATTCACCGATAGAAGTCGTATGCGGCAAACGCGCCGTTTTCGAGCCTCCTTGTTCCGTCAGCCTGCTTATATATTGTCCGGACACCGGCATCAGTTTTGGCTTTACATACAACGCTTCTTTTGCAGAACCCACGACAATGACCAGTTTGATTTTTCGCCGGGACTCGTGGTCACGGAAAAACAGGTCGAGAGCATGATCGATTCCTTCTTTCGCCAACTCTTCGCCGATGAGGATAACCTGGAGATGCTCGTAGTATGGCTGTCTGGCTACCCGTGTCGCCATCAGGCGGATGCACTCAAAAATGGAGGGGCCTGTGGAAGTGGTATTCCAGACAGGCGAGATGTTGGAAGTTTTCACTCTTCCGGACAAGGCGCGGGCCTCTGTGAACTGGGCGGTAAATTCGTAGTAAGACCTTTTTCCCTTCTCTGACTTGTTTTTATCGATCGCAACGGCCATGACAAACAAACGGTCTTGGATCTCGACTCGATCCCAACAGCCCGACAAAAGGAAGGGCACGAGCATAAAAGTAAAAACACGGGGGAGGACATGTGACTTCACACGCTCTGCCTCCTTTTTTTCCATTTGTACACAATCACGAGCCAAATGGGTACGACGCTGATCAGGGACGCCCCCAGCAGGCTCGCGTATTGGCTCCATTTGTCTACCTCCAAAATATTCCGCGGCAAAACCGCGATCAAAAAAACGACGGGAATGATGAGAAGAGCGATGACGCGATGTTCTTGGAGTCGGAGCATCTGGGCAAGAATGAGACTGGCGCAATAGTGGAACATGACGACTGTCGTGACCGAAAAAGGAATCCAGACCATCATCATGATGGAGTCGAGACGTTCGATAAACGCGCCAGGGACTTCGATATTTTTAATGATGGTCAGTGTGGGGTATTCGACCAGCGTGACTTCTGTCTTGCCGAGTACGGCGATGCTCAAGATCGTGACCACTGCGTACAGAAGCATAGTCGTGCCAATGGCGAGTAAAGCCGCTCGTTGCGCCGTACGCGGCTGTTCCATGAATGGTTGGATGAAAAGCAAGATTTCAAAACCCAAGAAAGAAAAAAACGTTGTGGGTAACGAGCGGATCAATGGCTGAATGCCATCGCCGAGAACGGGAAGGATTCGACCCAAATCGGTATCGCGCAGGGTTTGCGTCAAAACCAGCAAGAGCAGGAAGAGCGCAAGTGGTTGAATGAATTCGTTGAACCGAGCGATCGCGTTGACTCCATGCAAAACGAGATAGGTGCTGATGCTGAGCATACCGATGATGATGACTTCGACCGGGGTCAGATCGAGCAGAAACAGCTTGGTCACATCGGCAGAGATCCGCACCACCGTACCCACAAAAAACAGAAAATAGATCAGGAAAGCCAGCAGGACGACAGATCCCAAAAAACGACCGATCAGCAGGGGGGCATAATGAATGATGCTTTGGCCAGGGAAGCGGTTCCCCAGGTATGCCATGATGGAAACAGCCACCATAGAGAGAAACCCTGCAATGAAGATCACGATCCAGCTGTCGACACCAGCTTTGGTGCCTACTGTCTCTGGCAAGGTCAATATACCGACCCCTACCATAGCGGCAAACATCTGAACGGTGATTTGTGGGGTCGTCAATCTGTCCTTAATCACGTCTACCACCCTTTCTTGCGTTTTTGGGTGTTCATTCGTTTTTGATCGAGTGGATGGAGAATTTCTGGTCGATTTTTTTGATAAACGAGCGGTGCACGGACGAGAAGGTCCTTCCAGTCACTAAACCGGTAGGGTGTTATGGGTGCAAAATAGTTGATCCCAAACGATTTGAGGGAGACTAAATGAGCCAAAACTGCCATTAATCCCAGAATCAGACCAAACAGGCCGAGACTGCCAGATAAAATCATCAAGGGAAAACGAAGCAAACGCAGAGCGATCGCACCGTTATAGGCGGGTACCAAAAAGGACGAAATAGCCGTGATCGCCACGACAATGACAAGAACCGGACTGACAATGCCCGCTTCCACTGCCGACTGGCCGATGACGAGCCCTCCGACGATGCCAATCGTTTGCCCCATGACCTTGGGCAGGCGCAATCCGGCTTCGCGCAGCATTTCCAGCGTGGCCTCCATAAACACAGCTTCTATAAGGGCAGGGAATGGCACCTCCGCTCTTGTTGCGGAAATACTCAAAGCCAACTGAGTGGGAATCATTCCGGGATGATAAGAGATGAGGGCGATGTAGAGTGACGGCAGGATCAATGCGATGAATGCCCCTACGACCCGGATTAGTCGGATAGATGTACCGATCATCCAGCGCTCGTAATAGTCGTCAGGGGCTTGAAATAGCATGGAAAATGTGACAGGGACGATTAGGACAAAGGGGCTGCCATCCACCATGATGGCAACACGTCCTTCCGTCAACGCATGCAAGACGTTGTTTGGGCGTTCTGTATATTGGACTTGTGGAAAAGGAGAGTACCAACTGTCTTCAATCCATTGTTCAATCGTTCCACTGTCCAAGATTTGGTCTATATCAACGGTAGCCAGACGCGTCTTGACTTCATCGAGAATGTTGGGGTTGACGATTCCTTTAATGAATAGCAAAGCCACTTTGGTATTTGTTCGCCTTCCTAACAATTGAATGTTAACTTTTAGTTCTGGATCCGGATATCTCCGCCTGACTAACGACAGATTCGTGTGCAATGATTCCACAAAGCTGTCCCGTGGCCCACGAAGCGAGCTTTCATTCTCGGATTCTTGAATGCTTCTTTGTTCCATACCTTTGCCAATGGCGATGTAGGCTGTTTGATCGGATTCTTTGATGATGACCAGATTCCCTTGAAGAATCTCATTTATTGCTTGATCCAGGGAGGTTATCTCCGAGAATGGCATTTCATAGTTGGACTGATGTAGCTTTTCAATAATACGATCCTGAATGTAATGAGAATCGATCAGGCTTTCCAGAAAACAGAGGGTAAAGGACTCGCCTTCGATGCTGATTTGACTGCTTTGATAGTCGGAGCTATCACTAAAACGAGCGGCTAGTTCCTCGCCCCAATACATGGCAGTACCTCCTAAAGAAGGAATATAGCTATTGTTAAACAAAATGGCGGTATTATGCATGAAAGGTGAATTTTGTGTCGAAAAAAACGGACTTCAAGAGAAGTTGCAAAACGGAAAGAAAGGAATATAATAAGAATATGTTTCGCTAGGTAAACATTTTTGGTCATAGCAAATCCTATATTTTTTTATCTAAAAGTTGCACATGCGCAAAAAAAATGGATAAGGCCACAAAGGTGGGTGGAAATAATGAGAACTGGATCAAATACGAGTGAAGCTGTTCAAGAAAGCAGTTGGAGAAACGAGGCATCACAGCCGTCTTTGCCCGAAGTTCATCGATCGATGAAAATTCCTCAAAAGGGCTCTTGGATTCGCAAGTTTCTCGCGTTTGCAGGTCCCGGATACCTGGTTGCCGTCGGGTACATGGACCCCGGGAACTGGGCGACCGATATTGCCGGAGGTTCTCTCTTTGGCTACTCGTTGCTGTCCGTGATCATGCTGTCTAATTTGATGGCAATCTTGCTACAGGCATTGGCTGGAAAGCTGGGGATCGTGACGGGGCGAGATTTGGCCCAGGCTTGCCGCGATCACTACAGCAAGCCCGTGGCTATGAGCTTGTGGGTGTTATGCGAGCTGGCCATTGCAGCTTGCGACTTGGCAGAAGTCATCGGTGCGGCAATTGCGTTGAATCTGTTGTTTGGAATTCCGCTCGTTTACGGGGTCCTGATTACGGCACTGGATGTGCTCATCGTACTCGTCTTGCAAAACAAAGGATTCCGTTACATTGAGTCGATCGTCATCGCTCTGATCGTGACAATCGGCGCGTGCTTTGCTTTTGAAATGATTTGGTCGCAACCCGAAGTGAAAGAAATCTTGGGTGGATTTATCCCGACTGCCGAGATCGTCAAAAACCCGCAGATGCTCTATATCGCGATCGGGATCTTGGGTGCAACGGTCATGCCACATAACCTGTACCTGCACTCTTCTATCGTGCAGACAAGACAATATGAACAAACTACACTCGGCAAACGAGAGGCGATCAAATACGCAACAGCAGATTCCACGATTGCCCTGGTTTTCGCACTGGGGATTAACGCCGCAATTCTGATCTTGTCTGCAGCAACTTTTCACCGGGCAGGTATGACAGAGGTAGCGGAAATCGGTGACGCGTATCACTTGCTGGCACCTCTCCTCGGTACGACGCTGGGTAGCGTCCTGTTCGGTGTAGCATTGCTTGCAGCAGGGATGAACTCGACACTGACAGGTACGCTGGCTGGGCAAATCGTCATGGAAGGGTTCCTGAACCTGCGAATCACGCCTTGGCTGAGACGATTGATTACACGGATGATCGCCATTATTCCCGCCGTTATTGTGACGGCACTATACGGAGAGAGCGGAACGACTCAGCTGCTCATCCTGAGTCAAGTTATTCTGTCGCTCCAGCTGTCCTTCGCTGTGGTACCGCTCGTGAAGTTTACGAACGACAAACAGAAAATGGGGGAGTTTGTAAATGCCCCTTGGCTGAAAGGATTGTCGTGGATCGTGGCGGGCATCATCATGGTGCTGAATGCCTATCTGCTTTTTCAGACACTTTTTGGATAACGACAAAGCGAATAAGGAGCCTTTCCTGGTTGGGAAGGACTCTTTATTTTTGCCAACGTGTGTTAAAAAGTAGGGTAAATCAAGCATTGCTGTGGTGAGGAGAAGCAGGTTTCCGATCTACGCTCCGGCCTACAACCTGCAAGGGAGTAAAGACTGACCGCTCCACAACGATTCACGGG
>JARDZO010000220.1 GCA_029240815.1 Brevibacillus sp. | reverse complement strand
TCCCTGCCAAAACTCCGATCGCTACACTGCTCGGCGTGAGGATGGGCATGATTTTTTCCAATGCCTTATTTAACTTTGCTATTTTATCCATTGTGTCTTCACTCCAGCAGCAATCTTAATTTCCGAACATAGGAGGATCCCTGATGTGAGGTATGTTACCATGAATGGGGCCATCCAACAAGAGTAACAGTCGTACATATGCTTTCGATTTACTTCCTCATCCCTATGAATGTTGCATACTTTCTTCAGACCATGTAAAGGCTATGATTGGAAAGGAGGAATATTTATGAACGGAATGGATTGGGTAGAATTTATCCGAAAAACCGAAGATAAAATGTTTCATCTCCACCGGGCAATAGATGGGATATGTAATGAATCCGAATATAAAGAGTCCGTTGCGGCATTGACGGAGGTCGTCAGGGATTATCAGGTGCTGGTGGAAAAAGCAAAAGATGAACTGCGTTCTATAGATTTGCACCGTGATCATCATGAACACTAAACGTATGTACATCCTTACGAATAAGCAGCAATTGAGATAGGAAGGCTTCCGATAGCAGGGGGCCTTCTTTTTGTTTTCTTCTGTTTGCACAATCTTGTCACCCCTTGTTCATCAAACATTCATACTCCACCCCTACACTAAGTTGTGTAAGCAAATGAAACGAAATGGAGATGGTGTCTGATGTTAGTGATGGCTGTGATCTTTATCAATTTAGCGCTTGTTTCTTATACAATCGGGGTCTGGATGGAAAAACGAACAGGTGAACTAAAAGCGACCCACCTGATTTATTTCACTTTCGGACTGATCTTTGATGTGATCGGCACTTCCTTTATGAAACAGCTGGCCACCAGTCCAGGGCTCAATCTTCATGGAATTACCGGACTGTCTGCGCTCATTCTCATGTTTTTACACACGGCCTGGGCTTCTGCAGTTCCATCGCTTCAGTCTGATTGTCTGGACGATTTGGCTCATTCCTTATGGGATTGGGCTTGCTCTCAGCTTCATCAACTAAAAAAGAACACGAGAAAGCGCAAGCCATCAGCCTGCGCTTTTTTATGATTGATGCCTTGGGTTGAGCTGTCCAGAGAAACATCGAACCCTCCGCCCATCAAACTCTCAGGAACAAAAAAGCAGACTTTTGCTTTTTCACAAAAGTCTGCCCCAGGAATTACTCGCCTAAATCCACGTTGTGATACACTTGCTGAACATCATCCAATTCTTCCAAGGCATCGATCAGCTTTTCAAATTGAGCTACTGCATCTTCTGGCAGTGTGATCTCGTTTTGAGCCAGCATGGACAATTCCGCTACGGTGAACTCGGTGATGCCCACTTTTCTAAACGCTTCTTGTACAGTATGGAACTGTTCTGGTTCAGCGTACACGATAACGGAATTATCTTCTTCGATAATATCTCGTACATCCACATCTGCTTCCATCAAGATCTCCAAAACTTCATCAGCCGTTTTTCCTTCCAGACCGATAACTGCCGTGGCATCAAACATGTAGGCTACAGACCCCGTTACGCCCATGTTTCCGCCATTTTTGTTAAATGCGGCGCGGACTTCAGGTGCAGTCCGGTTTACGTTGTTCGTCAGCGCATCTACGATAATCATAGAGCCATTTGGCCCGAAGCCTTCATAACGAAGTTCATCAAAAATCTCATCCGAACCGCCTTTTGCTTTTTCAATCGCCCGGTCAATAATCGCTTTCGGAACACTGTATGTTTTTGCACGCTCGAGAACGACTTTCAGTGCGCGGTTTGATTCTGGATCCGGTTCTCCTTGCTTCGCAGCCACATAAATCTCTTTACCGAACTTTGCATATATACGACTCGTGCTTGCGTCTTTGGACGCTTTTTTTTCTTTAATATTGTTCCACTTACGACCCATATTTTCCCACTCTCTTTCAATTGCAAAAGATTAGTAATGATTCCTAGCAACTACTCCACGATCACAGACCAAAAAGTGCAAACTATCTCTGCACTCTTTCACAAGTCTATATTATACCGTACTTCCAACGTTATTATAAGGTAGATTCGCAAAAAAAGACATGATGGGCGCACTTTTGTTCGCTAGACGTAACAAGATTTTTGGTTATCCTGCTAGTTTATCGGAATCCCTCATAACCTTATTTCTCATAGGAAGAGAAAGTAAATCTGCCCATTTTCTTTCCATACGCTCAGCAACAAATAAAACCAGCATTACACCAAGCATGACAACACACACAGAAAAGGGTATAAACCAATGATGAGTAGAATGCGAGAAGAACGGTATGAGCGAGACCGCTACAATAGGTGGCGCATTCCACTTGAATTTCGTTACCAACCACATCGTAATGAGTACATTTATAAATAATGAAATGGGACTAGGATAAATGAAAAAAAACAGTGTACCCATCGCCGACGAAATAAACGCGCCTAGCGTTATCTTGCTGATTTCCGAAAACCCCAGAGACCGCGAGATAAAGAGAAAGCCGAATGCTCCTACGGTAGGAAAAAATAACGTATCTAGGTAAGAAACACGCAATGAGAGCCAATATATCAACATGATATAGATGCAAATCACGATCATTTTAAAATTCATTAACAAACATTCACCGCCAATAAAACTCATTTTCAAGCATGCTATATTTTATTAAGTTTTAGAGGGAAAGTCAATCTGCTTGATAGATTCATTCATTACAGAGATCAAGCGGCACTCTTTTTCAAATCATGTGGCTTGAATACTTTTAATTTTTGAAAAATGTAAAAATTCTTAAAAATATAGTAAACATTTTAAAACTCAACCACCATTCATTAGTTGTAGGATAAAAATGCAAGTTGAAAAAATGGTTTACGGATAGTCACTTCCGTATCCGAAGGGAGGCAGCGGTACTCTATATCCCAGCTATCTACTATCGGTTCCATACTTTCACTAAGCTAGGAGGCCACTTACGCATGAAGAAAAAACAAGCTCTGGGTTCTCTGCTCGCTCTGTTGTGTACCACGGCATTTATTCTGGCTGGATGTTCCTCCGGTCAACAAATCACTGGAAATTCCAACACCAGTGTAACTTCCAGCAAAGGAGGTACCCTCGTAATTGTGCGTCAGTCTGACATTACGAGCTTGGACCCCCATTTTTTCACGGATATCCCGACTATGAGCATAATGAACAATAAAGTTTATGAAACTCTCGTAACGCAAGACAAGGATATGATGATCAAACCCAAATTGGCAACCGATTGGAAGCAGCTCGACGACCTGACATGGGAATTTAAGCTTCGGGAGGGAGTCCTCTTTCACGATGGCACTCCCTTTGATGCACAGGCAGTCCTTAAAACGTTTCAGCGCGTAATGGACCCACAGGTAGGATCGTCACAGGCAACTGATTTTGTCATGATCAAAGAAGTAACGGCTATGAATGATACTACGATTCGCATCTCTTTGAAGTATCCCTTTGCCCCTCTGCTTTCTGTCCTTGCTACTACAGAGGCTAGCATTCTGAATCCAAAGGTCATCGAGCAGTACGGCAAAGACTTGGCCAAACACGTGGTAGGAACTGGCCCCTTTATCTTTGAATCACGGACCCCCGGCGATCATTTTGTTCTTTCGAAAAATGATAAGTATTGGGGCACACTTCCTAAGGTAGACAAGGTCATGTTCAAGGTAGTGCCGGAAGATGCTACGAGGATAGCCATGGTCGAAACAGGAGAAGCCCACATTGCTGAACCACTGCCAGTTACGGAAATCGAGCGGGTTCAAGCCTCATCGACAATGAGCATGTACCGTAGCGAAGCCCTCGGGGTAGATTTTATCGGCTTTAATACACGGAAGAAGCCTTTTGACGATCCACGTGTACGCCAAGCAGTGAGCTATGCCATAAACAAGGAGTCGTTTCTTTCCGGCGGATACAACAATATCGGAAAACTCTCAAATGCACCCACCTCCCCTAAAGTATTTGGGTACACGCCCGATATCAAAGGATACCCGTACGATGTCAATAAAGCCAAGGAATTGCTTATGGAGGCTGGGTACGCCAACGGTTTTAAAACCACGATTTGGACGAGTGAGTTGAACAAGGAACGGATTAATCTGGCAGAGGTTATTCAATCCCAGCTAAAGGGCATTGGCATAGATGTCGAAATAGTCGTGCTGGAGAATGGGGCATTCTTTGAAGCGATCAACAGCGGAAAGCATGAAATGGTCATCAACCATTGGGGCAATGCAACCGGCGACGCTGATTACAACCAATTCAGCTTGTTCCATTCCGATTCGTTTGGAGCATCGGGTAACCGCTTTTTTTACTCCAATCCAGAAGTGGATAAGTTGATTGAAGAAGGTCGCAAAGAGACGGATCCCGCTAAACGAGAGGATATTTATAAGAAAACACAGGAGATGGAGATTGAAGACGCTGTCTTGATTCCCTTCCGTGTACAGGAAAACCTGGCTGCCGTCAGTAAAAAAGTGAAGGGTTATTGGATAAATCCTGTGGGTTATTCGATGTTGAACGATATCTATCTGGAATAATCACTCCTGAAAGGTGGATGACCTCATGCAGACCCCGTACTGGTTAACCAATATTCTCCTTGAAAGCAGCTATGAGTATGAAAAGAACGAAATCGTGGCTACAAAAACCGAGCTCTCCCATCTCCTGATTGAAGATGGCACCATAGGCAGGATTGTTTCTGCAACCACTTCTTTAGATGATGCACTCCCTCAACAAAATGGGCGGGGTCTTCTTGCCCTCCCCCGCTTTATCGAAAAGCACTTTCATTTGGACAAATCACGCTATGGGACAAAATGGAGGGCAAACAAGCCCGCAAAATCATTCCTGGATCGCCTCGCTATAGAGGCAGAAGAATTACCCATGTTAGCACAAATCGGAATGAAAGAACGTGCTATGGCTCTTTTACAGATGATTCAAAATGCTGGCTCCACTCATATCAGGACCCACGTGAATATCGACCCTTACGTAGGTCTGAAGAACTTGGAGGCCATTCGCCAGGCACTGGAGTCGTTTGCGGGAAAAATGACATGGGAAATTGTTGCATTCCCCCAACACGGTTTGCTGCGTTCACATGCAACCGAGTTGATGCGCGAGGCAATGAAAGAAGGCGCTACGATTGTAGGCGGTGTCGATCCAGCCGGATTTGATGGGAAGGTAGACCGTTCGCTAGATTTGATGGTGGAAATGGCTGTTGAGGCAAATGCTGATATTGATTTGCACTTGCACGACTACGATTCCATTGGCATCTACACGATGAAAAGATTGGCTGATTTTACGGAAGACGCGGGATGGCATAGCAGGGTGGCAATCAGTCATGCCTACGCCCTAGGAAATGTAAACCTGGAGACTTCTATGTCTATGGCGGAACGGTTTGCCGAATTGGATATTTCCTTGATTGATATGGTTCCGGTCTTTTCTTTCAGCACGATCCTGCCTGTCCCCATGATGAAGGACAAAGGAGTCCGCATGGCATTAGGTACAAACAGCGTCTATGATACCTGGGGACCATTTGGAAATGCCGATATCTTGGAACGTGCCAGTCGATTGGCAGAGCGTTATCAATGGATGGATGAGCGCACACTTGCGGAGACTCTCGGTTTCATAACAGGCGGGATCATTCCATTGAATCAGGAGGGAAAACGAGTCTGGCCAAAAATGGGTGATGAAGCAAGCTTTGTTCTAGTTGACGCAAGCTGCTCCGCAGAAGTCATTGCCAGAAGAAGTAAACGCCAAGCCGTCATGCATAAAGGCACGGTGGTAGCAGGAACACTTACAATCGATCAGAACCATTCATGATATCAGCGTAGACTGTAGCCGATACACACATACGAGCGTCTTCTCAAAAAACCAAAACCACCACGAAAAAATCCGTGGTGGTTTTGTTCCATCTAATTCGCAAGCTCCCTTTTTCGTTCGGTAACACCATACAGCCTCGTCATCACACGCTCCCAAAACGGAATAAAGCGTTTGATCAACGGTCCAATCGAGAAAGCCGTGACCAGAGTCCCAACAGAAACAGGGCCTCCTAGCAAAAAGCCTAACAACGTTACCGTACACTCAATCCCAATCCTGACTTTGCTGATATCCCATCCCGTACGTTCTTGCAAAGCCAGCATAAAACTGTCGCGTGGTCCTGCCCCTAAGCGCGGAGAGATGTACATCCCCGTACCGAACGTATAGATAAGAAGACCGGCAGCGAACAAACCGATTCTCTCGACGATTGTGCTGCCGACTGGAATCCATCCCAGCCACATGAACAAATCAATAAACAACCCGAAGAAAAACATGTTCAAAAACATTCCCACACTCGGCTTAATTTTGCCGATGACGTAGGAAGACAGAATAATAACCAATCCGACGATCTGTGACCACGTACCGATGGTCAATCCAAAGGTCTTCTGTAACCCAATATGCAAGGTATCCCATGGTGCTACACCTAGATTGGCCTCAATCATCATCCCGATCCCATACCCCATTACAGCTAAGCCCAGCATGAATACGCTGTACTGAATCACAACCGGGTGTAAATGTAACTTCTTCCCCATAATCATATCTCCCTAAGGGACGGCAGCCCCTATTCTGTTGTCCTATTTCAGGACGTGACAGGGGGTGATTGAGCAAATGCTCCCCAAAATCTAATCATCTCGGACACCTTCTTTCATAACTGGTTGAATCCACTAGTTGATGGACTAATCTGACAGGGGGATGTGTTCCAATCATTGTCGTACAATTCACTCCACTTGTCTATCTATTCTGTAGTTTTTCAAACACTTTTATTGCCTGCTCAGCGGTTGGAACTGTGCGTACATTCTCTTCTGCAAATTCTTGTGCCTGGGGAATCAAGCTCTTTTTGATCTCATGAGCGGCTGCTTCAAAGTCATAAGCAGTCCTGCGAAACTCATGTCCATTTGGCCCGATCAAGATCCAGTAAGCTCCTGGCTCGTCAGCGTATGGCATCCCTACACTCCCTGCGTTCAGAATACGGACATGACCAACTTGCAGCTCAAACTGGATATGCGTGTGCCCACAAATGACAATATCTTGCTTGACGCCGCCAAAGATCTCATCGAGCCTATTCTGAATGGTAAACGGTGTGAAAATTTCCTCATCACTATCCGGTGTCGCATGGCAAAAGAGCACTTCTCCTAATCCTTCAATAGAATGAGTGAAATGTGCAGGTAATTGGACTAGAAAATCACAATGAGAGGAGTGTAACTGCTTCGCTACCCACTCTGTCGTTTCGCGTCCTTTCTCAGACATTTCGCCACGGAGAGGGCCTCCTTCATATGCAGTGACGACTTCACGATCGCAATTGCCACGGATGAATTGGACCTGCCTCTTTAACCGGAAGAGCTGCTCAAGTGTCTCCACGGGCATAGGCCCAGATATGATATCTCCTCCGATTACGATCAAATCCGGGGCAACTTCCTCCAGCTCAGTCAGAACAGCATGTAGCGCAGGCAAATTTCCGTGAATATCATAAAGCGCTGCAATCTTCATCTTTTTGATCGCTCCTTAAGACACCGGATTTCATCGAGAAGCATTTCGATTTCAATTGTTCACATTGTAGCAAATACAAGTAAATTTTACCATTTTCACAATGGATGCATGGGCTCCCTCCCAAGGCGATCTTCCCTGGCATAAGAAAGTCAAACTTTCCACAACCTAACTTTCAGAGGAGGTGGATAGAAATGGACGCAAAAAAACGTGAGCCCCAACACGAACCAACTGTAGCTCCTAGCATGAATGGCCATGATCCGCTCGAAGAAGAAGCAAACTCGGAAGAAATAGAAACAGGAGATTACACCTCAGTAACCAAGCTATTCCTCGATCGTACTCCCGAGGATTAGGAACGGGAGAATGTAGGTGCCCCAGCTACCATAGGTTTACACCAAAAGCAAACCACCTTAAAGGTGGTTTTTACATCATGGATGCAATTGGATTTACTTCGCTTGACATCTAAGCTGAGCGATGAGCTTAATGATAAATCGTTTATTACCAAGAGTGTTAATAACAAACATTGATGGAGAAAATATTTATCGTTACTCTTGATTACTCTTCAAGGAGGGAATGAGTTGGGGAAATATCGCTGTTATTACTGTGAACATGTTATTGACAGCGTCCACCAAATCACGTTTTTCCAAGGCAAACAAGATCGCGAGGAACTCCTTTGTGACACCTGTTATGCGGATTGGATCGAGTCCCTAAAGAGTGAGCCTTAAGCAGAGTAACAATCCCTACGCCCACCCAGAGCGGAAATGCTGCAGGGTGGGTATTTTTTCATCCCAAAAGGGTGGCTTCAATAATGAAGCAACGGCTGACTAAGAACTAGATAATAAATTCTTAGACTTCCGCTGCTTTTATTAAGCTATCGAACTTGTTAGTTTAATGCATTCGATGTTATTGGTAGCATTCGTGTTATCACGCCCATGAAGGACAGGAACCACAACACAGGGCACCATGGTCGGGTCAGCCGGCGCGGCGGGAGCGGGCCAGAGTTAGCCCAGCGAGGACCATGCCGGTCAGCCCCATCACGATGGCAATGATGGCCCCGGCTCGCCCGCTGCCGGTGCCGAAATCACCAGTGAATATGGTCAGATGCAGTACAGCGTAGGCAATGACGATCAGCCCCACCACCGCGGCCACGATGGCCCCACGTCGCCCGCTGCCGGTGCCGAAACGACCGGCGGAGCGAGCCAGAGACAGCCCAGCGAGGATCGCGCTGATAAGCCCCACCGCCGCGTCCATCGTGGCCCAGAGTCTCCCAGGGGTGGTTACTCCATATCCGACATTACCGTTGGTCACTTCAGCAGAGGCAATAGTTGGTACAAGTAAAAACGCACATAATATTACGAACGAAACTAGCTTCATTTTCATTTGTTAATTACTCCTCTTTGTTGTTTTTGCAAACTGAATATCTATCACCTATACATACAATATATAATTCTAAATTTTCAGTTAACGAATTTCAGGAAGGTTGTAGTTCTCACATTATTATAAAAAAACAAAAGCGAGCAATCACTTCTTGTTCTTCTAATTGATGGTTAGCTGCAAATGAGATAATGTTCTTTCCATCATGAGCTTGGAGAGTCGAAGAGTTATCGATAGGATTACCTGCTGGGTCATCTAGTAAGATCTGCTTACCACCAAAACCTGTGACAAAGTATAAAATATTCCTACGTGCTCATAACCATCACTCCATTTCTGCTCAATTGTTACGTTATTTGTGGATAAATCCACTACCCCCTTAGCGCTTAGTTCCAGCAGCGCCACTCAATCGACATCGCACACAATCCACCGCTCATTCCTTTCCCTTTCAATATTACGTTTTCAATGGAATCGATCCTCCCGTTCAATTATTATTCTTTCTTGTTCTTCTCGGCAATTTCTTTCCTTTCACAGCCAGTTTACACAACAAATGTCGAGAACTTATGCAGATCTTCTTCTCTTTGCGTGGATTTCTCCCAGAACCTGTTAAATCACGGTATAATTTTCGGTAAGCGGTATGTACTCGCAATGGAAGCAGACTAATATGGAAAGATGTGATTGAAATGGAAGCGAAATTGTTGCTTGTGGAGGACGAACCAGGCATGCTTGAGGAGATGCACACCTATTTGCAACGTGAAGGGAGATC
>JARDZO010000219.1 GCA_029240815.1 Brevibacillus sp. | reverse complement strand
AGGAACAAGCGCAAACCATTGATGTGAAAATCGATAGAACCGCACCGAATACGGTGTCCGACGCTCCCGCAGCTTGGGCGAAGAACGACGTGACGCTGACCCTGACTTCGACAGATGCAGGAAGTGGCACAGCGAAAACCTTCTATTCGATAGACGGTGCGGAGTTCGTAGAGGGTACTGTGTTGATGGTGGACAAAGAAGGCGAAACCAAGGTGTCCTTCTATTCCATCGACCAAGTGGGTAACGTCGAAGCCGAGAAAAGTATCGTCGTGAAAGTGGATAAAACAGCACCCGTCACTCAATCCGACGCACCAGCAATCTGGTCGAAGGAAGATGTCACCGTAAACTTGAAGTCATCCGATGAACAAAGCGGCGTAGCGAAAACCTTCTATTCGATAGACGGCGCAGAAAAAGTAGAGGGGACTTCTTTCAAAGTACAAGAGGAAGGCATTCATAAGATCGTCTTCTACTCCGTTGATGTCGCAGGCAACGTCGAGTCGGAGAAAACGGTGGAAGTGAAAATTGACAAGACAGCTCCAGTCATCACGATGGAACTCCAAGATCAATACAAACTGAGGGAATCTGTGCTACTTTCGTACGTAGCGAAAGATAGCCTGTCCGGTACCGTCAGCGAAAAAATGACGGTATTGGTTGCAAATGAAACCACTGGGAAAGTTGTAATGAATGGAAGTAGTATCCAACTGGATAAGCCGGGAGTATATAAAGTAATGGTAACCGTAACGGATGCTGCTGGTCTGAGTACCACGATCCAAAAGCAATTCTCGGTCTATCTTCCAGCCACTATCGAGGTTACTCCGAAAGTCATCAAAGGAAACAAAGGTGTGTTCACCGTCCGAGTTGACTTGCCAGAGGGCTTCAGCACGCAAGGCTTTGACCTGAATACCGCAACACTGAACGGCGTCAAGGCACTTGCAAGCAACAATGGATACTACAATCAGGCAAAGCTCGGCCAGTTTAAATTTGAGCGTTCAGACTTCACGTGGACTCCAACTGAAATCATGGTTGAGTTCCGCGGTTACGTGAATGGTCATTTGGTAATCGGAAGTACGATTGTAAAAGTGCAAAAGTAACACATAACAGTACACGGCCTGTGAATCCGCGCATTCTATATGAAAGCAGCGGATCACAGGCCGCTACTTTTTCGGTGGTCAGGCATGGAATACGATCCATGCCTTTTTTACTGGAAAAATCCATAATAAATCGGCGATAGGTCGATAGGGCTGATTCCTTCTAGCAGGGCAGGATAACGTAGGATTCCAATAGAATACGATCAAGCACCAGTGGTATCAGATTAAGTAATATTTTGTTTTGCTATATACCACGCGGCATTACTGAATCATGGGAATCCAGCATAACGTCCAATGAAAAATACCCAAGAGGAGGAATTACGTATGCAATTTCACTTTTTTGTGGGAAACGACAATGGTAATAGCGAGCATGATATTTTCGTTGACGGAAGGCTTATCCAGCAACCTAATGTGAACTGCGCGGTAGATGGACTACCTTGGAGTGAAGAGCAATCTCCGGAGAGCATTATCAAAAACCTCCAGGATCAACTCATTGTCACGATCGATTCTCCTTCTGCACGACCAGGAATGTATTACATTGGAAAGTTCGCATTAGACAGCGGTGAATTATTGGATACCATGCAAGTTGGAATTGACTACAAATATGATGTGGATTTGCCAATCGTGAATACATTGGGACAAATCGCGTCAGTAGCTGTTCAAAAAGTGTTTGAAGAAGATAAAGGCATTCCTGAGAATATCGAAGTACAAGTGGATATGGCAACAGCACTCCCGATTACCCAGCATACTGACGAAGCATCAGCAAGATTTGAAAGAAGATTTATGGCGGGTCCCCACAATGTTACGGTTCACCTTGGAAAAATGCGGGTGACCGTTAAAGTAATATTCGATTTTACAAAAGTAGTCCCTGAAGCTACTCCTGTTACCTTTGCTCTTCAGAAAGACGAGGAAGGGAATTGGAGGGAAGGCGATATTTTTAACGAGTTTGCACAAAGCTATGCTTTGGCAGAAAATTTTAACGGCAGTTATTTTAAAGACAAACGAATTTTGCATACAGATATCGGAGATGGGTCTACGGAATATCCGATTACGGAAGGCAATAAGCTCTTGCGTCAATTTGTCCATGGAAGCAATCACGGAGCTGGTTATGCCATTGAAGAAGCCCTGGATGAATTCAATCGATTGATTCATTTGCCGGACAGTCCTAGACAATTTTTTAGTGATGTCATGAAAAATCCGAACCATAAATATCATTCCAAGGCAATTAAAACGCTGCGAAGACCGCTCGAAGGACAAGCCAAACAAATCATTACCAACATGAGAAAGCAGCTGACAAAAGCGAGAAACGAAATCGACGTGATCTGTGTGTATGGTGGGGGAAGTATTCTTATGCGTTCCATCCTGCATCCGATGCTGAAGGATTTATGTGAAGAGAGGGAAATCAAGCTTTTGTATATCCCTCCTCAATACGCTGTTACGATGAATGCCAAAGGATTGGATGCCTTTGTGCGGGGGAAGATTTATGAGACCCTAAAGGAAAGAGCCAAACAAGCCGTTTAGTATCATTCCCGTCTTTCACCATCGTGTTTATTAATCAAGTCGAGGCATGGAGGGGTGAGAGAGCGTAATGAAAAAGCCTAAAAAAGCAGGGGATAACATCAGCATTAAAACCAAAAAGAATGAATCTCCTCTCATTGTAGATTGGATAAATTGCCAAACCAATTTAATGGATTCCATTCGCTACCTGATTGAAAATGAAGTGGCGGCTAATGGCATCAGAAATTTGCAAACTCATATTCCTGCAGAAAGAGCATTCTCAATTAAGGAGGATTCTGTTTTTGTAAATAATAGTGGGTTCAATGCGAATCTTCAAAATGGGGAACGATCTGCAACGAACGGCCAAGTTAGACAATCCGACACTTTCGCACAATTGGAATCACGTACAACCAATGAAGCTGCGATAGGTAAGGAACCTGAGAAACGAATCACGGATGATGACATCGATGATGAAGATATTGAGTCTTGGACTTGAACCGTACAAAGTAATCCAAAGTAATACGGTAGAACACGAAGTAATACTTTATATTACTGAGTGATTCTATGGGATTGTCGTGATACTAAGAAATACTCCGTGTGATTTTCAATAAGGGACTTCAATGATAGAAGCCAAAAGGTATTACCATGAGGGGATTAACGACTTGCAGCGATGCTACAAGCAGTTAGTCCCCTTACCTATTTTGTGTAGTGTAGTAGATCGTTTGATCACAGGCACGTCAATTTAGTCTACGTTATGCTCTCTTAAACTGTTAACAGGCACGCTTTTTTCGTTTTCCGGTTGATTGAGCGGATAGATTCTAGCCAACTCAGATTCCTCATCCACATGCTGGATATAAACGGGAATTCCGTCGCAAGTAACATTGGCCATGACTGGTGACGCGGCAATCTCTTTAGCCCGTTGTTTGTTCATACGAATGCCCCCTTTTTATTTGTAACAAAAATAATATGTACTGTAAGCTACTTACCTATTCTACAATTGCGAAATACGCTGACTAACGCTTGAGCTGTATATGAGTTACAATACTAAGAAGTGAATCGTAAAGAAAATATAAGGAGAATAAATAGTCATGTCTACTTTGCCAAGCTGCCCCAAATGTAAATCCGAATACACATACGAGGATGGAACCAATCTGGTCTGCCCGGAATGCAGTCATGAATGGTCACCAGAAGCAGGTACCGACAGCGGTGATGATACGAAGGTCGTCAAAGACGCCAATGGAAATGTCTTAAACGATGGGGACACGGTGACGGTCATCAAAGACCTGAAAGTGAAGGGAAGTTCCTCTGTATTAAAAATAGGAACGCGGGTGAAAAATATCCGTTTGGTTGATGGCGATCATGATATTGATTGCAAAATTGATGGATTTGGAGCTATGAAGTTGAAATCGGAGTTTGTGAAGAAGGTATAGGGAACTACAAAAAAAGGGCCACTCCTATCGTTGGAGTGGCTTTTTTCTTGTATGGACTGACGGGGTTTGTAAAGTCACAAGGGTCTTAGAACGGAAAATTCAATTTATCGCACCTGACAAAGAGTTGTATTATTTGATAGGTAGAGATTATTGGGGAAATGGCTACGCGACCGAAGCCGCGTCCGCGTTGACGGCCTACACGTTCGACGTGATTGGATTAGACCGCTTGTACGCCAAGGCTGATCCACGCAACGTCTTTTAACCTTTATGCTTAAAAGTATGAAGAATGCCTTCATTTCAATGGATATCTATATCAAGTAGTAGTTTATATCAAGGATTTTCTTATAGGATACCCCGGGTATGATTTCTTGCAAAATGGGGTAGTACCAGCGTCGCTGTCACCAAGTGCAAACGTATGGTTAAATTAGGAATTACTGATAACCTCGTTTTACTCGTTTTGTGCTTCGGTGATTGCGAGCTTTGAATATACCTCCAAGGACTTGCGGCTTTCGTGGCCGGAATACGGTTATATGAGAGCGTCGTCGATGCCCTGCTTTTTCAGCCAGGTCAGCAGGAAGTAGCGTAGCTTGTGTGGCGAAAGGTTTTGTACAAGGTTGAATTATCCAGAATATTCGGACAAAATTTTCCGTATTCCCCGATCTGTGTATTTTTTCTTCCATAACGATTCAAACAAATAAACCGCTTATTTTTTCTTCATGGCATCAGCGTGCATGGCCAATAGCTCTTTGAATGATTGCGGATACGGAATCATTCGATCTTTTCCGGCCTTTCCGTTATTGATGCGTATTTGGCGGTAGTGAAAATCAATTTCCGAAAGTCGTATATTGACCAGTTCAGTCATGACTCTCAGTAATAGTTTGACCTAAAATAATCACAATTTCCCTAAGCTCATATTTATTTAGAACCACACCGCATTGTTGCGTCCAACAATTGGGGTGCAGTTCATTTGCGGTCTGCTTTTTTGTGAAGAACTGAAAAATCAACCTTAGTGAGCAGAGTCCTTTATCAAATATTCGATGGTTAGCATACCCTTAATCCACTGATTGAACCACCGAATGCCGTGATGCCATGCTGGACAATACAAACACAGCAATGATGGCGATGAGTACGCCGAGTACCCCGAACCAGGTAATGGATGCTAAAGAAACATGGTTAACGATCAGCCCGCCGATTCCTGCGCCGACAGCCATGGCAAGCTGCATCATGGAACTGTTCAAGCTCAGCATGACGCCCGTGGATTCAGGAACAAGCGAAACTAGGTTAAATTGCTGCGCGGGAGCGGATGACCAAGCGGCAAAAGACCAGAGGATCAAAATGGCGAATACGGCAATGACCGACTGTCCGACTAAGGATAGCAAAATCAACGAAATGACGTGAAGCACCATCCCAGAAACGAGCGTGTATTTGATGCCCCGTTTATCCGCACTGTAGCCGCCGACTTTCGAGCCAATCAAACTGGCAACGCCGAACACGAACAGAGCTGCGCTAATCAATGATTCATTTAAATGAGCCACCTCTAGCAGAAAAGGGGATAAGTAAGTATAGGCGAGGGAATATCCTCCCAACCAGAAAAAAGTAATCGCTAAAGCAACCAAAACCTGAGGTTTTTTTAACAAAGCAAATTGTTTGATCAGAGGGACAGGCTTGTCGCCCTGCATACGTGGTATAACTGCAGCAATGACAAGCATGGCCAAGCCCCCGACAATTGCGATGGCCAGAAATACCGCTTTCCAGCCAAAAGCAGAGGCAACCATTCTGCCCAGCGGGACGCCGATGATGAGCGATGCGGTAATGCCCATGGTGACGTTGGCGATGGCGCTGGCCTGCTTACCTGGCGGAGCGATTTTGGCGGCGATACTGAGCGCGTTAACTGTGACCACCCCGGCGCCTAACGCCGTAATGATTCTCGCGGTAATGAAGAAACCAAAGCCGGACAATATAAATGTCAGCAGGTTTGCTGCAATAAAGAGGCCCAGCGAATAAAGTAGGAGCTTAAGCCGGTCCATTTTGGCCGTCAGCGCCATCAAAATAGGAGTGCCGACCGCATAGGCCAGGGAATAAACCGTAATGAGCTGGCCTGCTGCCGCAACGGTTGTTCCCAATGTCTCTGCAATTCGGTCTAATATTCCGGAAACGATGTAATTGGATGTTCCAACTAAAAAGCTGATCAAGGCTAGAACGTAAACTTTCCATGTGCTCTTCATAATTCACTCTCCTGATGTGTTTTAAATAACTATATTTTTGTCGATAACGAAAAACCGCCACGGCTGCATGTTAGCAGCTGAAGGAGCCAGTGCGGGGCTTGCCGTAATGTTTCGGTCAATTCCTCCCGCGAAATCTTGATCTCGGGATCATAGCTACGAACCGACATGGTTCTCTCCTCCTTTTGAAAAAAAACGGCACTCAGCATTTTGTTTCAATACAACATTAGTTGTTCGGCGACTCCTTCAAGACGCTTTTGCTTCATTAATTCAAGAAAAAGACTTTGAATCGATAACCGTTAGGGATATTGCAGAGCGGGCTACTGTTAACAGAGCGACTTTTTATGCGCACTTTGTAGATAAATTCGAAATTCTTGAGGCCAGACTAATGGAATCATTTATGACAATCATAAATCGTAGAATAAGCGGTCACGAAGTATTGAATGAAGAAACAATTGAGAGTATTTTTCTCGGGGTATGCGAATTTCACAAGGGTCTAAGCACTATGTGCAAAAGAAGAAATGCATCGCTTGTACCTGTATTCGAAATTCAAATAAAGGAAAAAATTCAAACGATACTTCTTTCCTTTATAGACAAAGACAAGATGCTATCGACTCCAAACGCGCAATTCTTAATAAATACAGCTTCTATCATGTTAAGTTGGGGGATGTATGGGGCGGCTTACGTTTGGAACAATGAGGGGCGTCTAATAAGTGCGGAATCATTCGTTAAACAGTCTTTGCCCTTAGTAATGAGCGGAGCCAAAGAACTGCTGGGATAGGTCCTTTCGCTATTGCTCTGCCCTGCCCGTTCAGATGAAACCATTAACTTGAATCACCAGTTGTTGTGTATCACAATGAATCATCCCGCTATCCTTGTATGCTGTACGAAGATCTGGCCTCAATCTCGTGATCATCCTTCCCGATCGTCGACTTGCACAGCATCTTTGTCTTGCCAATTCTGGATATGACCATCTGGGTGGATTAGTACATCCACCCTTCAGATGTGCTATAAAAAGCCTGCGGAGCATTTTTATAGAGTCCAGAATGTCCTCTCCTGCAGCATTGCGCTTAGCTGAAGAAGTTTATCAAGGGGATTGGCAATGGCATTCACCAAGAAAAACATCGGATGGACGAATTCGCTCTAAGCGGATTATTTTCAAATGGATAGTACTTTTTGTTCACCATTACACCATAAAAAAATTTCAACGCGGATAGAAAAACACGTACTGTACTTCGACTGTTCTCAGTGACATCTACTACTTGAAACCCGTACTTGTGTTGGTGTACTTTACAGGACATTCTTTGAATGAGATATTCATAAATTACCTGTCGTATACGTTCAGGTGTATCGTTCCACGTTCTAAGGCTACGAATCTGCCTTCAGAAGGGGGATTAAAAAACTACCAGTCTTTATAAACTGGTAGCACATAACTCACATATTGAGATAATCACATTTATTCAGCAAATGAGTATTAGGTAATTACAGATGCGTTGAACATCTTTAAAAAGCTGGGCTTTACTTTTGACAATGAGCTGCAAGGATTGACCGGTGATGATGAAGAATGCAACGGCGAGCTATTGTATGTGCTGAGGCGAGATCAATATAACAAACGATAAAAAAGAGGTAACCCTGCATCAAACACGGGCTACCTCTTTTGCATTCTTATTGCCGCATCTCTTTGGCCATTTCCACAAGCTTGTTCATCGTGTTCCAGTTTCGAACGGTAGCCTGTACACCGAGCTTTTGCAGATTCGTGGAAAGCTTGGCATCACGAACACTGTGGCGGAACAACAGGTACACATCGCGGCCTGAGATGTGATACTCGTCATCCCCGTTATTCGCTGTCGCCAGTTTCTCTATACCAGAGGAGGGAGGCGATTCGGGCAGGAGTGCAACATAGAGACTCTCTCCCACGCACGAAGCGGCAGCTTCAGCTATGAGTTCTGCTGAGAAAGGGCAATTGCCGACAATGTGCTCCATTTCCTCTGCTGTCCTCATGACGACTGTGAGAGTGATCCCAAAAGCGGACGCAATCTCTTGTTCGATCTTTTGGCGCACAGATGCTTCGTCTTCTTGTGACTCAAAGAGGACATTTCCACTCTGAATGTATGTCTTCACACGACCGAGCCCGATATTCTCAAGCGCCGTCCGTAACTCGGCCATCTTGATTTTATTCTTGCCGCCTACGTTTATTCCCCGCAGCAGCGCAACATAGATGGTCTTTCCACTTCCCACAAGTGATCACCAGCCAAAATCTAACGTTTTTCCTGTTTCTACGTACGTTTTTATACTGCTGATCACGTAATGCCAGCTATCCTTCGTCCGCTCATAGGAAGGATGATCGGCTGGCCATTGATCATTCACCAGCGTGAGCCTCGTACAATTACCTACCGTTTCGAGCGTGACCGTAACCCTTGTCTCCAGATCCGTATGATTTTCATTGTAAGAGGGACCTGGATGCTCCGTATAGCTCATGCGATGGAAAGGCTCGAACGCGAGAATATTGCCATAGACGTGAACGGTCTCTTCTCCATCATTTCCAGGACCAACATATTCATAAGGGGCGCCGACTTCAAATGTCGATTTTAGAATACACCCAAAAAAGATGGCTTTTGTGCCTTCAGGTGAAATGAGAGCACGCCATACCGCCTCAGGTGTTGCATCGATATAAGTCACGTACGTGAGATCCATAGATAGTCCTCCCTTTGCTCGATTCAAACGTTTTTGTCACCTTTTTCCATCATAGAGGAAAAGAGTAGACAAGTCTTGTAAAAACGCGACAACTAGGCGCGAAAAGGGGCATTCTTCGTTGTCATGTACAGTTACAAATATTCCTTTTTTGAAAATAAGATAAATCAGAACGGAGGTTTGTAACAGAAAGAGGTAGATGCAATATGGCAACGCCCAGAAAAGAAGCCCAAATTCGATTATCTCCACCGGAAGCCACTGCGCGAGATACCGGGTGGCCACTTTGTCATTACCCTCCATGTTCGAGGGAAGCAAAAAGCGCGGGCTCTCGCTACTCTGTTAGTACGGACGAAACAAATCGGGAATCTACGCATACTTGTGAGGGTCAGAACCACCGAAGGGAACGTGGTACAGCCCATTTCGCGGACTCTTTCTCCTCGCGAAATCGCAAACCTCTATCGAGTGGCATTCCGTACCAATGGGGTAGCCGCATTTGTGTTCCGTGATGTACTCCGAAACACCATCAATCGTACACCGATCCTATTCTCAACAGCACGCAAGAAAACAGGCAGCACGAACTATCGAAAATAGAAGGCATAACGTAGTCTCGTAGGGACTGCGTTTTTTTCTTCCCTATTTATAACCCCTATCGATCATTTTTTGTTTAGAATGGAAATATTGATTGTTAGTTGGTTTGAAAGGGTGTCGTACATGAGTAAAACACTAGTACTGGCTGAAAAGCCTTCCGTTGGACGAGACATTGCGAGAGTATTGCAGTGTCAGAAAAAAGGAAACGGTTATTTCGAAGGAGATACATATATCGTGACGTGGGCCTTAGGGCATCTCGTCACACTGGCTGATCCAGAGGTGTACGGGCAGCAATTTAGTTCGTGGAAAATCGAGGATCTGCCCATTATGCCGTCTCCGCTGAAATTGGTAGTCATCAAGGAAAGCAACAAGCAGTTCCATACCGTGAAACAACAAATGAAGCGAAACGATGTAAAGGATATTGTGATCGCGACAGATGCTGGACGTGAGGGGGAGCTCGTCGCCCGTTGGATTATTGAAATGGCGCATGTAAGCAAGCCGATCAAGCGTCTCTGGATCTCTTCGGTGACGGATAAGGCCATTCGGGAGGGGTTTCGCAATCTGAAGGATGGTAAAGCTTATGAAAATCTGTTTGCCTCCGCTGCGGCCCGTGCCGAGGCGGACTGGCTGGTAGGGATTAATGCCACTCGTGCGTTGACATGCAAACACAATGCGCAGCTATCCTGCGGTCGTGTACAGACTCCGACACTGGCGATTGTGGCGAAGCGAGAGGAAGAGATTCGTCAATTTACACCGAAGCCATTTTACGGATTGACCGCCGTGGCAGAGGGGCCGATCCAGCTCCAATGGCAGGATCAGCAGTCAAAGGATATCCGAACGTTTTCCAAGGAAAAGGCCGATCAGCTTTTGGCGGCACTGAAAAAAGAGACAATCGCCGAGGTGGTCGAGGTTATCAAGGCCCACAAAAAAACGTTTGCTCCTCAGCTGTATGATCTGACGGAACTGCAACGGGATGCCAACAAGATATTTGGCTATTCGGCTAAGGAAACGCTCTCGATCATGCAAGGCCTCTATGAGCATCATAAGGTAGTCACATACCCGCGGACGGACTCACGCTTTCTCTCTGCCGATATCGTAGAGACGCTGCCAGATCGGGTCAAAGCCGTACAAATGAAGCCTTATGCACCTTTTGCCGCCAAGCTGCTGCGGGCACCGATTAAAGGGAACAAAGCCTTCGTGGATGACAGCAAAGTGTCCGATCACCATGCGATAATCCCGACGGAGCAATCTGTCCTTTTGGCGAATTTGAGTGACAAGGAACGCAAGATCTTTGATCTCGTGGTGAAGCGATTCCTGGCTGTCTTGTTCCCTGCCTTTGAATACGAGCAAACCACGATCCAGACAAAAATGGGCAAGGAGCTGTTCATTGCCAGAGGGAAAACGGTGCTGGCCAAAGGCTGGAAAGAAGTGTACGACCACGATGTGGAGGACGAGGACACCAAGGATGGCGTCGCAGAGCAGCTCTTGCCGTCGATCGTAAAGGGTGATCGACTGCGCATTAGCAACGTTTCCCAAACCAAGGGTGAAACGAAGCCGCCGGAGCCTTTTACTGAGGCAGCACTGCTGAGCGCGATGGAAAATCCCGCGAAATATATGGCGAACGAAAGCAAAGAATTGATCAAAACGATCGGGGAAACGGGCGGACTGGGCACCGTTGCAACTCGCGCTGATGTGATCGAGAAGTTATTTAACAGCTTTCTATTCGAGAAGCGGGGGAAACACATTTTCGTTACAGCAAAAGGAAAACAACTGCTGGAGCTGGTCCCGGATGAAATGCAATCGCCGACGCTAACCGCTCAATGGGAGCAAAAGCTGGGGGCAATCGCTAAAGGCAGCTTGAGCAAGCAGGCGTTTATCGGAGAAATGAAAACCTACGCGAAAACGGTCGTTCACGAGATCAAAAACAGTGAGCAGACCTTCAGACACGATAACCTGACGAGAACGAGATGTCCGGAATGTAACAAGTTTCTGTTGGAGGTAAACGGGAAGCGGGGCAAAATGCTGGTGTGCCAGGATCGGGAATGCGGCTACCGCAAAGGTATTTCCAAGCAGACGAACGCCAGATGTCCACAATGCCACAAACGACTGGAGCTGCGCGGGGAAGGCGAAAAGCAGACCTTTGTGTGCGTCTGCGGGCATCGGGAAAAGCTGACGACCTTCCAGGAACGGCGGGATAAAGAGAAGGGCGGCAAGGTTTCCAAAAAAGAAGTAGCCAAGTACCTGAAGGGGCAGGATAAGGATACGGACGAAGGGATGAACTCGGCTCTCAAGGATGCGTTGGCCAAGTTCAAATTTGATGAGTAGGAGCTAATCAAGACAGCGACGGGAAGCCCGAATGCCGATGGTGTTTCACGATCAGGCATTCGGGTCTATTTGTTGTTACGCTATCGTCAGGTAAAAGTGCTGAATCTCTTCTAACGTTTTTTGCGAAGGCTGGATGAATTCGCGATCCCAATCCTCTGGGGGAGAATCGACCGAGATCCCTCTCTCATTAAGCAATTGATATAGTTGTTGATCCGCTTGAGTAGGGATCCACCAGGTGTAGATCGAATTGGTTCTGCGGTTAAATAGAGTATCACAGAAAAATTTCAAATAGGATGCGATAGACAAAGTACCGAGGTTGACATCGTGCTCGGGTTCAGGAATCGGATACTGCTTGGGATAGCACAGAGGGCCGTGGTTGATGGAGATGCCGACGAAGCCAATGGGTGGGATGTTATTTCCATAACCGGGGATGGTGAAGGGTAAATCTGCTGCGAAATGAACGCGGATAATCACCGAATTGATAAATTGTTGTTCCAGCACATTTTCTTTTTCCCAAAGCCCTAGTTCACGCGCTTTTTTATCCCAATAGATAATCGAAGTATTATGGGCCAACCAGAAGATCGGGGCCATTTGTTCGAACGTTCTTTCGAATTCCTCGCCTTCCTTGTTGAACGGGTTGAGCAGATCATACCATTTGAAGCAACCATGGGTTTGACGCCAGTTTTTTCCGATTGTGAGAAAATCAATCATGCGTTGAATGCGAGGTTCCGAGCTGCCCTGTTTGTTGGCGAATAGCTGTGCCGCCTCGACGAGATCACTCGTGAAATTGCCGTTGACGAAATCCCAGTAGTTGATGTGACCGGCATCAAATCGTTCGGAGCTTACGCGGAGGCTGTCCATTTCCCAGTCGGCGAAAGAGGTGACGTCGTTGCCGAAGTAGAGTTCAAAGGGTATGAGTTCTTCGAGGAAGCTGAAGTGATAAGGACTGGCCTGCTTGAACCACGTTTTGATGTATTCGAGCCGGGCTGCTGGTGGAATGATAGCTGCACGTTTGAAATGCGAGGCCTCTTCGATGGTGGCGGTAAACTCTTCGAAAGTCGAAGCTGTAGCAACAAACGGGGTAGGAAAGGTAAGAAAGTCGATACCGTTTTCGTCGTTATCGTATTGGATCACCAGATGCTGGGTGAGAGTCTCGGCCTGCGGGGAAGTGACGAGCTGGTTCCATTGGTGTTTGGTAGGATCGCCTATCGCCCCGATAATGGTGATGTGGCTGCTACTCTCGCCGCAAAGATAGAGGGCTCCTAAATCTTGGACCACGATTTTGTTTTGGCCTCGAACATTGATCGTTGCGCCTGCTTCTACCGTTACACTACTTCCAGCAGGGATGATCAGGTCTGCGGGTCCGATTAGATAAGGACCTTTTTCCGCGGTAAGCGTGCTCGAGCCGATGATCGTGCCGGAAAGGGGGGTGTACCTGTCTACGAATAGCAGGTAGACGTGATCGGGATCAGGGTCTGGTCCGACCGTTAACCTGATGAAGTAGAGTCCCTCTTTCTCAGGGAAGAAGTGCAGAATAATAGGTGAATCTGGTGTAAAGGAAGAATGCTCAAGCTTGGTGCCGAACTTGTCATAGACTGCGATGCAAGAGTCAGGGTGTGTCAGATTGTTGATGTGAATTTCGAGTGCATCGGAGGAAGTAAGGATGATTTCGTACCATTCTTCGTGAGGGTCTACGTTGGGTGACGTTCTGGCGATTCGCCTTTCTGTCTGCAGAGGAGTAATCGCAGGTGGGATTTTTGATGTGATAGTCATATGAATCTCCTATCAAAATGATATTTTTCGAGAAGTGTGTATATTCAAAATATATCTGAGGGGAAGAGGATTAGACAAGAGTTGATTTTGTTCGACCGAATCAACGTGCATCTGACAACTTTCATCATTTGATTTTTCTCTTCTGATGAATTGAGGTATGATGTGAGGGAGACAAAGGGGGATAGACGTTCATATGAGTAATGATTTGCCATTAACAAAGGAAATGATATTGGACGCGGCAGAACAGGTGCTCAGGCGTTTTGGACCGGATAAAACCTCGGTTGTCGACATCGCCAAAGCACTGCAGGTCAGTCACGGTACGGTGTATCGACACTATCCAAGCAAGGCAGCGTTGAGAGAGGCCGTTACAGCGAGATGGCTGGGTGGTTGCATCTCTGCCCCATTAGAGCAAATCGTCAGCGACGAAAAAGGGAGCGCAACGGAACGACTGCACACTTGGCTTGCGACTCTGTGTAAATCGAAGAAAGATTACTTTACGAAGGACCCTGAGATGTTCGCCATGTACGCTGCCGAAACGCAGGATTCAGTAGAGATCGTGAAGGCCCATGTCAATCACTTGGTCATGCAGATCGCAGCGATCGTGGAGCAGGGAATACAATCGGAAGAATTTAAACCGGGGCAGTCAGAGGTCATTGCAAAATCCATATTCCTAGCGACCTCTCGATTCCACCATCCTGCACATGCCAAACAATGGCTCGCGGAGGAGGAAGAGGATGACTTTCAGGCGGTATGGGAGTTGCTTCTGAGAGGCCTCCAATAAAATAAATATCTCTGCTTGTACAAAGACATAGAAACCTTTCTGATGGCAGCGAATCGGAAAGGTTTTTTCATACCAAGCTTAAATGAATGACAAAAATATAAAATTGTCATTTGACATCTGTTATTCATGAAGACTATAATCAAAGCGAGTCGCAGACACAGATTCAGCCATTCCCAAGTAAGCTTCTCCAATTGAAAAGATGGGCGGGATATACAATGGAAAAAAAGCTGGTAGGTAAAGTAGCTTTGGTGACAGGTGCCTCGCGGGGAATCGGACAAAAAATAGCGGTGGAGCTCGCCCAGCATGGCGCGAAAGTCGTCGTGAACTATGCCAGTAATCCGGGCAAAGCAGAGGAAGTCGTTGCCGGAATCAAACAAAACGGCGGAGAAGCCATTGCGGTTCGAGCCGATGTTAGTAAAGTGGCGGAAGTGGAGAGCTTATTTCAAGAAACGCTGGAAGCTTACGGTCAAATAGATATTGTAGTCAATAATGCAGGTATCATGATCACAAAGCCAATCGCAGCTGTGACAGAAGAGGAATTTGACAAGCAGTTTGCCATTAACGTCAAAGGTACTTTCTTTACCTGCCAGCAAGCGGCGTTTCACATGAGCGAAAATGGACGGATCATTAACTTTTCCACATCCGTTGTGGGGCAGATGTTCCCGGCTTATAGCGTGTATGCGGCTACAAAAGGAGCAGTCGAACAGATCACTCGTCAGCTGGCTAAAGAGCTGGGGCCAAAAGGAATCACCATCAATGCCGTTGCTCCAGGGCCGGTAAACACAGAGCTCTTTTCTGCAGAGAAAACGGAGGCGGAAGTCAAGGCGATTGGCAGTATGAATTCGTTTGGCAGGATAGGTGAGCCAGAAGACATTTCGCAGGTCGTCCTGTTCCTGGCTAGCCCGGAGTCGCAATGGGTGACAGGGCAAACTCTTCGCGTCAACGGCGGGTTTATTTAAGATCCATTTTCATACAAGAAAAAGGGAATTGCACTCGTGCAGTTCCCTTTGTTGTTTATTGCACTATGGCTGGATGAGCGGCCATCATTGCTCCGTATAAAACACTTTCGCCTGCAATACGTCCAACGCCTGTTCAATCATCTTCAGATCTTCTTCGGTAGCACCTTGTAGACGCTGGAGGAAGCGCTCCTCGATCCGGGAAAAAGCTTCATCCATCATGTCTTGCCCTTTTTGGGTCAGGCGGATCGATTGCTTGCGCTGATCCTGGGCGACAGCCGACTTTTCGCACAGGTTTTTCTCTGTCAGTTTCCTGATTTCACGACTCGTGTTGGGCATGGACATATGCTGACAGTCACTGATTTCACTGAGGGTAACAGGCTGCTGTACCGCTACATATTCCAGAATGCTGTATTGAACTGGAGTGATGGCATCGGGTTTTAGATCTTTAGTCATTTCGTGCTTCACTTGATGCACGGCACTCGTGAAGGTCACGAACTTTTGGAAAAAAGCTGCTTTGTCCATAGAGATCACCTCTTACACGTTACGATAGCAAACTAGTTATCATTAAACAATTATCATTTGACAACTAAATCAGGAGCGTGTTACGATTTTTATTATCAAATGATAAGTAATGGGAGTGGTACGATGAAACTGCTCGTGATCTATACACATCCGAATCATCAGAGTCTTAGTTTTTCGTTTTTGCAAAAGGTCATCCAAGGGAGCGGGGAAAACCCTCTGATAGAGGAAGTACAAGTGC
>JARDZO010000460.1 GCA_029240815.1 Brevibacillus sp. | reverse complement strand
GGAAGGGCTGGAGGCTGTTCGTAAACGTCCCGGGATGTATATCGGGTCGACCAGTAGCCGCGGTTTGCATCACCTGGTATGGGAGATTGTCGACAACGCTATCGATGAAGCGCTTGCCGGTTATTGTGACGATATTTTGGTAGTCATTCAGCCGGACAACTCCATCGCTGTAACCGATAATGGCCGGGGGATTCCTACCGGTATTCATGAAAAGACCGGAAAATCAACAGTTGAGACTGTATTGACCGTCTTGCATGCTGGCGGTAAATTCGGCGGTGGCGGATACAAAGTCTCTGGTGGTTTGCATGGTGTAGGTAGTTCGGTAGTAAATGCGCTATCCGAATGGATGGACGTAGAAGTCAAGCAAAACGGCAACGTGTACCACATGCGTTTTTCGACCGGGGCACCCGATGCGGATCTGGCTGTGGTAGGCGAAACAGAAGAGACCGGAACCAAGGTCACCTTCAAGCCCGACCCGACTATCTTTACCGAAACGACCGTGTTTGAATACGATATTTTGCAAAAACGCATTCGTGAGCTTGCTTTCCTCAACAAAGGATTGCGGATCACGTTGAAAGATGCTCGTCCTGGTCAGGAGCGGGAAGAATCTTTCCACTACGAGGGCGGTATCGTACAATTCGTGGAATACCTGAACAAAAACAGAGAAGCCCTGCATGAAGATGTCATCTATTGCGAAGGTGAAAAAGAAGGATTGCTGGTGGAGGTTGCCCTGCAGTACAACGACAGCTACCTCAGCAATATTTATTCCTTTGCCAATAACATCAATACACACGAAGGCGGAACGCACGAGACAGGATTCAAGACAGCGCTGACTCGTGTGATTAACGACTACAGCCGCAAATTTAACTTCCTGAAGGAAAAGGATCCCAATCTGTCCGGAGATGATGTGCGCGAAGGGATTACTGCGATCATTTCCGTCAAGATTCAGGAGCCTCAGTTCGAGGGTCAAACCAAAACCAAGCTCGGGAACTCTGAAGCACGGAGTATCACCGAATCTGTTTTTGGCGATCGTTTCAACTCCTTCATGGAGGAAAATCCGGGCGTAGCCAAGAAAGTCGTTGAGAAAGCCCTGATGGCGTCTCGTGCTCGTGAAGCAGCTCGTAAAGCACGGGAGATGACACGACGCAAGAGTGCTCTGGAAGTCAGTGCATTGCCGGGTAAATTGGCAGACTGCTCGTCCAAGGACGCGTCTGAGTCTGAATTGTTCATCGTAGAGGGTGACTCTGCGGGTGGTTCTGCTAAAATGGGTCGCGATCGTCATTTCCAGGCGATCTTGCCTTTGCGCGGAAAAGTATTGAACGTAGAGAAGGCTCGTCTGGACAAAATCCTGGCCAATAACGAGATTCGTGCGATCATTACTGCCCTTGGTACTGGTGTAGGCGAAGACTTTGACATTTCCAAAGCGCGTTACCACAAAGTAGTCATCATGACGGATGCCGACGTGGACGGTTCCCACATCCGTACCCTTTTGCTGACGTTCTTCTATCGCTACATGAGACAGTTGATTGAAGCGGGCTATATTTATATTGCGCAACCGCCTCTTTTCAGCATCAAGCAAGGAAAGCAGCTGCACTATGCCTATACAGACAAACAGCGTGATGAAATTCTCGCCACGTTAAAAACGACTCCGAAACCAAACATTCAACGATATAAAGGTTTGGGTGAGATGAACGCCGATCAATTGTGGGAAACGACGATGGATCCAGAAATGCGTACGCTCCTGCAAGTGAATCTGGAAGACATCATGGAGTCTGACAGCGTGTTTGAGACGTTGATGGGCGATGAAGTAGAACCTCGCAGGGAGTTTATCGAACAATTCGCTGCGACTGTACGTGATCTCGACGTCTAAATTAAAGATTTGACTGGTCATATGGTAAGGGGCTCAGCTATTCTAGCGGTGTATTCTTATACATTTGCGGATCGCTGAGCCCTTTTTCTTGCTGAATAAGAAGGATAATCTAGCTGATGCAGCCAAGAATTACTATCTACTTAAACGCGTTAGGGCATGGTTGAAACGTGCTTCAGCAGAGGTTTTTTAAGGCCATTGTGCAAGGTTTTTTTAAACAGGGAGAAAAAAATCAGATTTTCTATTGCAATGATTGAAAATATATGCTAGATTAAAAGTCCAGAAGGAACACGGGCCTATAGCTCAGTTGGTTAGAGCGCACGCCTGATAAGCGTGAGGTCGGCTGTTCGAGTCAGCCTAGGCCCACCATTTAAATACCCTTTATGGGGCTGTAGCTCAGTTGGGAGAGCGCCTGCCTTGCAAGCAGGAGGTCATCGGTTCGATCCCGTTCAGCTCCACCATTTATCTCAATCGGCTTCAATCGAGTAATCGAATTATTCCTCGGTAGCTCAGTTGGTAGAGCAATCGGCTGTTAACCGATCGGTCGGCGGTTCGAGTCCGTCCCGAGGAGCCATCTTCGCTCCTGTAGCTCAGTCGGTAGAGCGTTTCCATGGTAAGGAAGAGGTCGCAGGTTCGATTCCTGTCGGGAGCACCTCGAAATATTTACACATGGC
>JARDZO010000459.1 GCA_029240815.1 Brevibacillus sp. | reverse complement strand
ACATCCAAAATGTCAAAACGCGTTTCTTCTAATTTATCAAGTGCTTCCCGTTCCATCAGCGCCAAAAATTTGTCAGCCGTGATTCGGCGAAGATATATGCCATGTTTGGTAGCCCACTCGGTAATCACACCTGCGACACTCGTCGAAAGCAATGTCCGACTCTGGTCATCCATCACTTGCCCGATCTCGTCTAAATTGTCGAGATGGATGATGGCGAGCGCAGCCTTTTCACGATGGTAACGAGCCGTCAGTTCCTTGAAATCCGTGATGTCTGTAAAGTACAACAGACGCTCTTCGGATCGAACCAGCACCTCATATACCCGTTCGTTGTAGGTAAATTCCAGTCGTTTTTGCTCCAGCTTTCCATTCAGTTGGGGAAAAACTTCCTGCAGGTTTTTACCGATCAGCAACTCATCCCCGGACATATGTGTCATGAACGGGTTTACCCACTCAATTGCCTTTTCCTCGTTGTATAAAAGGATTCCGATCGGCAGCTCCTGAATAACACCTTCGCCTGCCTTCTTCACACGGTGTGTGACGGTAGCCAGATAAAGGCGTAAATCGCGTTGGAACCCCTTCTCAGCCTGGAGGGCATAAAGAACCAGGCCAATCAAGCAGATCATGCCGATCGCCCCGTACATCCAATGGTGCAGGGTCAAAATCCCCAACAACAGCAAGCTAAAGCTGAGTGCCAGGACCATATGCATCCCGTACCAACGCTTTAACAGGAATTTGGGCATTTCCTCAGCCCCTCTTCACTCTTGTTTCCAGTTTTTCACGCAACCGAATTCCCAAATCAAAAATACCTACTAGACTCAGTATAGTGGTTAGAAAGGGAAAAATAAATAGACAGACAATAAGCACTGGAGTCAATCTCTTCCAGCCATATAAATAGGCAGCGAACAGACAAAAACTTAGACCTTGCAAAGTAAATACGGCATCCAACATTACTTTTACGTTCAAAATCGCGCTTTCCCAGAACGTGCCTTGAATGCTTGACCCAAACACCAGCATGCCGATCATGGCAATGAAGTAATAGTAGAGCAACGATCTCGGGAAGGTCCATTCCCGAATCGGCTTCAGTGCCGGGACAGGTCTGCGCAATCGTTTACCGATCAATCGAGCCAACCAGTGAACAATCGCACTGGATCCAAAGCTGAACATGACCATGCTCACCGGAAGAAGCATCTTGCCCAGTTCGATGTACTGATCGTACTGCTCCTTTGGCATGAATGACGGCCTCAGAACAGCAGCCTGCTGCAAAATCGAATCAAAGCTCGTTTTCATACCGAAAATCATAAAGGCTAGCATGAACACAAAACCAAAGAAGACTGCGACTGCTCCCGCTGTAATCCCAGAGAGTGCCGTCCCCCTTTTGGTGTAGAAGATCCCCATCAACGCTCCCCAAACTGCAAACTCCAGTGCTACAAAAGCGGTGATCGGTCCCGTCATAATCCACCCTAAAAAGGTAAACGCAAGAGAGATCCAAACCATGTTCGGTACGGTTCTACTCATTCCCAAGATTAAAAAAGGCAGTGGAACCAAAATACTGACTAACGCACCTAGCACCGTGTATGTACTGAGAAACAATAGCACCAGCGCGATACCCAGCATTAAGGCATTTTCGGCCAATTGCTTGGTTTTCGAAGGCATGTCAGCACCTCATTTGAGAATACAAGAAGATATGGAAAAAAGAGGGCCACGCAATTGTGTCCCCCTTTTTATAGCCTGTGGTAAATTATTCAGCCGTGTAAGGCAGAAGTGCTACTTGACGTGAGCGCTTGATTGCGATCGTCAGTGCACGTTGGTACTTAGCGGAAGTACCAGTTACACGACGAGGCAGGATTTTACCGCGCTCGCTGATGAACTTTTTGAGCAAATCAACATCTTTATAATCGATGTGTTTGATCTTGTTCACTTTAAAGAAGCATACTTTACGACGCTTATTAGGACGTCCTTTGCGTGCCATTATAGTTCCTCCTTCTTAAGGAAATGTGAAAGTTATACGATTCTTTAGAACGGCAAGTCATCATCTGAAATGTTGATAGGCTTGCCAGCACTCGCGAAGGGATCCCCAAACGGATCAAAGTCGTTTCTCTGACCGCCGCCGGATGGTTTGTTGCCACCACCGAAGCCTGGACCCGGATCATATCCTGCATTATCTCCGCTCTCATTGCCTCGACCGCCCAAAAATTGAACGTTCTCCGCAACAACCTCTGTTACGTATACTCGTTTTCCTTCTTTATTGTCGTAGGAGCGCGTTTGAAGGCGTCCCTCGATGGCGGCTTGTCTACCCTTGCGCAAATAACTTGCACACAGGTCGGCCAGCTTTTGCCAAGCGACAATATTAATGAAATCGGCTTCTCTCTCGCCTGCTTGGTTGGTGCGAGGACGATTGATCGCCACAGTAAACGTAGCAACGGCAACGCCATTTGGCGTATAACGAAGTTCAGGATCTTTTGTCAGGTTGCCGATGAGAATGACTTTATTCATCTTGGTTCCCCCTCTGACCGCGACAGTGATTACTTCTCATCACGAACGA
>JARDZO010000218.1 GCA_029240815.1 Brevibacillus sp. | reverse complement strand
ACAGCCGTCACCGTTCCGTCAGATTTAAGACCAACGGTATGACGACGACCCGCCGCTATGGTATCTTTAGGCCACCGTTTCACCTTTAACGCAGCTTCTTTCGGTGAAATGTAATCCATGTTTTACCTCCTTGAAAACTTTCCCTGTTCATAGCGATTCGGACACGGGATTTCAACTCACTGCTACGATTTTGCATGGAGATGTTTCACTGTGGGAAGACCACTATTTCAACACGGTACTACGAATACCCAAAAGAAAAAGCTTTCTCCCGCGCTTCGCTAAAGCGGTTGCCCCATCCGTCATGCGAATATAAGTCCTAGATGGCAACTGTTTTTGTCAGGATTCAACTATCGAGAAATTCGCTTAGTTCCTCAGGATATACCGAGTGTTTTTTAGTACATAATAAGATTATTAAACAATAAATGGAGGAGGGCTTGTATGCAACAGGATCAACAAGCTAGTGAGAATTTAAGTTCTATTTTGAAACCAGAATTTGCCGGAACTGATGCACAAAAAGTTAAACGAGAAATTCAAAAAGATATAAGCGAAGGACAAGGTGCAATGACTTCTCGAGAGGCAGGAGCTATGCGCGATTAATCATAACGGTAATTGGCGAATTTCGATATGATTGACGGACTCCAAGAGACCTCCTCTACCATCCAAAATTATAGATGGTGTAAATAACAAACCCTAATGAAATCACACCGGATACGATGGTGATTGACTTCATGACAGGGGACATCTGTTTATGTTTAACCAGACGATATAAGGAGAAAATCGTGGTGATCAAAGTAGCGATAATCATGAACCGTCTAACCCATACAATCGTTGACATGGATGCCATCGTTCCTGCAGAGCTTCCTAATAAGAATACTATCGCCATATGAAGCCAATGATGAGATGATGCGATAAACGATAAAATAATGGAGCCGATAGATGTAACTACTTGTGATTTGGAGTTAGAGTTAATTTGCGGTGGATTGTGACTTATTGTACTCCCCTCCTTACTTTTACTAAAGATTCTGTAAACAGTTGATATCCTTCCAATACCTTTTCCTGGCTTGTTTCAGGCAGATGATTCAAAATGGACTCATAAAACTCAATGGACTGTTCTCGCAGTCTATTCATAGATCGTTCCCCTTTTTCTGTTAGACAAAGGATTACCTCTCTTCGGTTTTGTTCGTTTAATTCTCTTAAGACGAATCCCCCTTTTACCAGTCCATCCACCAAACGGCTCACAGAGCTGCGTTCCAATCGAAGTTCTTCCGACAGATCTTTAATCGACATGGAACGGTTCTCTAACTCCTGTAGGGCAAATACTTGCGATAATGACATGGAAAATCCGCATGGAGTAACCGTTTGTTCTAACACACCGAACAATCGAATGAACTGTTGAACGGTTGATCTAAGGGACAGAATTTGATCACGATTCATCCTTAACACCCCGATTCATGCATAATACAATTGTTGTATAATACACATATTAAAGGGTGTTTTTCCCAATTGTCAACTGACTATTCGTTCAATTTAACGAGTAATTGGTGCGGTGGCCTGCCCATTGCCGCTTACTTATCTCTCGATTCTCGACCGTTTACTAACTTTACTCAATAAAATAAGATGTAGCTTTGTGCTACACCTTTCATAAGATTATTCCACAACTTTATAACCCCCTCACCTCCTCTCTATTTTAGTTCATTATCCGGCAATCTGTTTCAATTGTTCCATTGTAATACGATCGACGAATTTACTGAATTTTTCTTTCCCTTTTGCATTTTCCTTATAATAATCGATGATCTTCTTTAATGCCGCCACCAGTTGTACCTCCGATAAGCCGGATACAAGCTGTTTGGCTAGGGCTGCTTTCAGACCTTTGGGTTCTCCCCCTACGTAAATGTCAAAGGAGTCCCGCATTTTAACGATACCGATATCTTTTAACAGGGGCTCGCTGGTGCCAAGCGCACAGCCCGCATACCCAATTTTGATTGGCGTAGGTGTTTCAATTCCGGCAATGGCTTGATTGACCACTCGCGCTGTTTCCAGACCGGCCTCTTCGGCACCTTTGCAAAAATTGCAAGCGATCAAGCTTTTGGTGGCAAAACCCGCCGGATACACCTCAAGTCCGAATCGTTGGAGCTCTTCCTTGATCGCATCATGCTGCTCAAGGGGAACCTCCACATACAGTTGTTTGAAATTCGTCATTTCAATTTTGACATCCGGCCCTGCCACGGTACCGATCTTGGCGAGCTGTTCGGCTGTAAATATACTTCCTCCGATTTGAATCGCAGGGCTGACGGCTATTTTTATTTTTTCTCCCATGATCCTTCTCCTCTCTCCCGTTGCCGATTATTTCACTTCAACTATAAAAGGGGCGGTAATGACTTCGCCTCTATGCTGAAATTGTCCCCAAATCTTATAGGTGCCGCCTTGCGGAAAAGATGTCGCGAACTGTGCTTTAGGCCCGGTTGCTTTTTCATCGAGTGGATGCACATGGAGGTACTGTCCCGCATCTTCTGAAAGAATGACCACATGGCCCACTGCACCCAAATAAGGCTCCAGGTTGTTAATTCCTTGCTTCGTCTTCGCATCGCGGATGTCGAACGTCAACGTGACATCTTCTTTTGCTTTCGTGCTGGTCAGAGCGAGTTCAATTTCTTTATCGTTGACTTCTTTAACTAGCTTCGCGTCAGGTGTGACGGCAGCATGTTCCCCTTCTTTCCCTTCCACATCCATCCATTCGCTCAAAGTCGTGGCGGACCCGCCGACAGGTTTGAAATCCGCAAACATCTTGTATTTGCCACCGGCAGGAAAAGCATTGTTTATTGTAAACTTGCCGCCTCCCTTGAAATCGGGATGGATATGGGCAAAGTATGACAGATCGTGATTAACGATGATCAAATGAAGCAATTTCTCATGATTGACCTCGAAATCGTTTACCGGCGAGCCGTCCTTATTGGTGATTTGAACGGTTATTTCCGTTTCTTCGTTTGCTTTTGCACTGCCTGAAGTGAAAGCAAACGAAGCTTTCAGGTTATCTGACACCGGTTTTTGTTCAGCGCCATGTCCGCCGTGATTCTCTGCTTGATTTTCCGCTTGTTTGCCTGCTTGATTGCCTGCTTGATCGTGACTTGCGCCATGACCAGAAGTGTGGTTATTCTCGTTGGCAGGCGCATTTTCGTTGGCATTGCCGCATCCGGCCAATAAACTGAAGGTAAGTAAAGTCGAAAGAATAATCATCTTCTTATTCATAACCGTTCTCTCCATTCATTTTTGTGGTACCTTGACTCGCTGCAGCCTCAGCGCATTGAGAACGACGGATACTGAACTTAACGCCATTGCCGCCCCTGCTACCCACGGTGCCAATAAACCTATGGCAGCAATCGGAATCCCGAGCGTGTTGTATCCGAGTGCCCAGAACAAATTTTGTTTGATGTTACTCATGGTTTTCCGGCTCATATAGATCGCATCCGGAATGCTAGAAAGGTCACCACGCATGAGAGTTACATCCGCTGCTTCCATGGCGACGTCCGTGCCCGTGCCGATTGCCATTCCGATGTCCGCTGTTGCGAGAGCAGGCGCATCATTTATACCATCCCCTACCATCGCTACTTTCTTGCCCCCGGCTTGCAGTTTCTTAACTTCCTCTGCTTTGCCCTCTGGGAGGACTTCCGCAAGCACATGCTCGATGCCGACTTCGGCTGCGATGGCCTTTGCCGTCCGTTCGTTGTCTCCGGTGATCATGATGACCTGGATGCCCATTTGTTTCAGACGACTGACAGCATCCTTGGAGGTTTCTTTAATCGTATCTGCTACAGCTACCATACCGGCGTATTGTTTATTGATTGCGACGAGCATGGCAGTTTTGCCGGCTTCTTCAAGGCGAGACATCGTGCCATACGAATCCTTGGCGTCCACTTCGAATTTTTCCATCAACCGGCGTGTGCCGATAAGGAGCTCTTTCCCTTCTACCACGGCCTTGATTCCAAAGCCCGGAATCGCTTCAAAAGCTTCCGTTCCTGGCAATGAGATGCCTTTTTCCCGAATTCCCGCCACAATCGCTTCTGCAAGTGGATGCTCCGAATTTTTCTCGGCTGCGCCGACGAGTCTGAGAAAGTCTGTTTCGTCACCGTCGACGAGAACATCCGTCAACTCGGGTTTCCCTTTTGTGACTGTGCCGGTTTTGTCTAAAATAATCGCGTCAATTTTTTGGGTCTGCTCCAGATGCTCGCCGCCTTTGAAAAGGATGCCGAGCTCGGCTGCGCGTCCGGATCCTGCCATGATAGAGGTTGGCGTTGCCAATCCCAATGCGCAAGGGCAAGCAATTACCAGGATCGCAATCGCTTTTTCCAAAGCCCCAGCAAAATCGCCTGGAGTCACGAAGAAGTACCAAACCAAGAACGCGATAATCGCGATACCGACAACGATGGGAACAAAGATTCCAGAAATCACGTCTGCAACCCTTTGAATTGGTGCTTTCGAGCCCTGCGCTTCTTCCACGACTTTAATGATTTGGGCAAGCGCCGTCTCTTTGCCAACCTTGGTTGCTTTTATTTGTAACATGCCGTTTTTGTTGATGGTTGCCCCGATTACTGCGTCACCGGGTTTCTTTTCTACAGGAATGCTTTCTCCGGTGAGCATGGATTCGTCCACGGACGAAATGCCTTCCATGACTTCCCCATCGACCGGCACTTTATCTCCAGGACGGACCAGGACGAGATCCCCGGCAATCACTTCATCAACCGGGATGGACAGCTCTTGACCGTTGCGCACTACCAAAGCAGTCTTTGCTTGCAGTCCCATCAAGGACTTGATGGCTTCCGACGAACGTCCTTTGGCGAGCGACTCGAACAATTTTCCCATGATTACGAGTGTGATAAGAACGGCACTCGTCTCGTAGTAGAGGGACGGACCGTGGTGCGCTCCTCCACCGCTTGTGAACCAAACGATTGTCAGATATAAGCTGTAAAAGTATGCCGCTGATGTACCGAGCGAGACCAATACATCCATGTTGGCACTGCCATTACGCAAGGCTTTGTATGCACCCACATAAAATTGTCTGCCTACGTAAAATTGAACGGGAGTGGCCAGAATCAATTGCAGCCATGGATTCATGAGAATTTCCGGCATGTAGATCCAGGAAGTAAACGAAAAGTGGCTGACCATGGCCCACAAGAGAGGGAACGAGAGAATCGCCGAGAGGAGCAATTTCCGTTTTTGATTCTGCACTTCTTTCACACGGTGATCATGCGCAGGTTCATTCTCTGATTTCAAAATGGCTTTATAGCCGAGCTGCTGCACCTTTTTCTGCATATCGCTTACGGAAACCTCGCTCGGGGAATACTCGACGTGCGCCGTTTCCATGGCAAAGTTGACCGTTGCACTCGTAACGCCAGGGAGCTTATTCAGGCCTTTTTCAATTCGGTTCGCGCATGCGGCGCATGTCATCCCTTCCAGTTGGAAATCGACGACTTCTTTCGCCATGCCGTATCCCAGTTTCTTGATGCTTTCTTCGATGCGATTTACATCGACTTTGGTCGAATCAAAGACAACACTTGCTTTTTCCATGGCGAAGTTTACATTTGCCGTCGAGACGCCTTCCAGTTTATTCAAACCCTTTTCGATTCGGAGCGCACATGCGGCGCACGTCATGCCTGTGATTTGCAAGTTGACTTGTTTGTTTGCGGTCGAAGCCGTTGCTTCCATAACCAATCACTCCTTTCCTTATTTCATCATTGTTTATACGACCTCGTAACCTTGCTCCTCTATCGCTTCTTTTACGGTCTCAAGAGAAATTTGGTTTTCATCATACGTTACATTCACCGTATTGCTCGCGAGATCGACTTTTCCGTTCGCCCCGATTTCTTTAAGCGCCCCTTCGATGGAAATGACGCAGTGTTGGCAGCTCATGCCTTCTACTTGCAATGTAAGATTTTTCATCATACTCTCTCCTTTATTTCATCAAAATTTTTAAGGTTTGAAGCGTTTCTTCGAGAATCGCTTCATCCTTCTGTTGAATACGGCTTACTACGTGCGTTTTTAAATGATTCACCAAAAGCAGTTTACCTACCGCGTTCAGTGCGGAGTGGATGGCAGCCATTTGATTCAAAACGTGATCACAGTATTCATTTCGCTCCACCTGTCCCTGTACACCGCGAATTTGGCCTTCAATCCGATTTAGTCTGGTTTGGATAGCTGATTTCTCTTTTGAATTCAGGTGGCTCTTTGGTTGATGTAAGTCAGTTGACTCATTGGGATTCATTTCCATCGACCCCTTGTTTATAATATACTCCCCTACGGTATATGGTGTCAACAACAATTTTAGGATACCTATGTACCCTATATTTTCATCCGAGAAAATAGCAGCGTGACAGCTGCTTTCTCTTTGTTTTCCCTTTACTTCATCAGTTTATTCATGGTGGTTATGAGTTCTGTCAACACTTCCGAATCGCCTTCCTGGATTCGCTCGATCACACAGCTTTTCATGTGATGTTCGAGTAGGAGCTTTCCCATCCCATTTAGTGCAGATTGGATCGAAGCGATTTGATTTAGAACATCATCGCAGTATGCATCTTTTTCAATCATCCCTTTAATACCGCGAACCTGACCTTCAATCCGGTTTAAGCGGCTGACCAAACCATTTTTTATCTTATCGGAATGATGGCTCTTGCGCCCAGTTTCTCCAGGAGAACAACAAGCCGACACTTTTACATTCATTATAGTATACTCCCTCCCCCTATTCTAAGCAATGAGATAAAAAGAGGCTCCAGCCAAACCGTTTTTGGCCAGCTGGAGAGGAATCTTTACATTGCCGAAGGTCCCTTAGACTCTCCCTTCTTAGGTGATTGGATAAAAATGAGCGCCAAGACCGCACCCGCGAAAGCAACGATGCCTGACCAAAAGAAGGCTTGGTGAAACCCTGCGTTGAGTGCGACAACCTGTTCGGTACCTGTTTGTGATCCCGTGGTTGCAGCAGCAATCGCTACCATAGCAGCGAGTCCGATGGCAGAACCGATCTGGTAACTCGTATTCGCAATACCAGAAGCAAGTCCGGCCTCCTCCGGTTTTGCTCCAGACATCGCAGACATGGTTGCCGGGATATAGGCAAGTGACATTCCTAAAGCCCCTAGTAAGGAAGCAGGAAGGACGTTTACCAGGAAGTTACCGTCAATGGGAGTGTTTCCAGCAAACAGGAGCAAAGATCCACCTAGGGCAATCAAACCGATGACTAAGTTCGCCTTTATTCCAAACCTCCCGATGAGTTTCCCGGTGATGAGAACCATGAAGACCATAATGAGGATTGTCATGGGAAGCAGCCCAAGACCGCCCGCAAAAGCATTGAATTTCAAAATTTGCTGCAAGTACAAATTCAGAAAAAACCAAAGCGGAATCCATGCGCCGGAGAGCATGATCAAAGCAATGTTGCCTGCTGCCAGATTCGGTGCGGAGAATATTCGCAGTGGGACCAATGGTTCTCTTTTAAACGTCTGAACAATAAGGAATAGAACGAACAGGATAACGGCGGAAATGAGGGTCCAGATCGTAGTGGTTGAACTCCACCCGTTATGTTCTGCTGCCACAATCCCATAAACGGCTAGGACAAGGGCCGCAGTGACGGAAAGAGCGCCCAAAATATCGACACTTCCTTTTCTGACCATCCCTTTTGAAAGGATTGCTGGTGAAAGGAAAAGGACAAAGAGTCCAACCGGAATATTAATCAGAAATGTCCACTGCCAGCTAAGCCACTCGGTAATGACACCCCCGAGAAATACTCCGGCAGTTCCTCCTGCCGCCGCTGAAGCTCCCCAAAAGCCGAATGCTTTCCCCAGCTCTTTCCCATTACCACCAAATAACATCATGACAATCGTTAAGGCTGCCGGCGCAATGAATGCAGAACCGATACCTTGCAACGCCCGGCCGATGTTAAGCGACTCTTCGTTCCAGGCAACACCAGCAAGTAATGAAGCGAGAGTAAGGATCGAAAATCCCCACATGAACATGCGCCTTTGCCCAAAAAGGTCGGACAATCTGCCACCCAATAAGAGTAAGCCGCCAAAGAAAATGACATAAGCGTTGAAAACCCACTGTAAATTCGCTTGCGTGTATCCAAGTGCTTCTTTTATCGCCGGCAGTGCAACCCCGATAATCGATGTGTCCATGATCACCATAAAATTGGCCAAGCATAACAATGCAAGTGCTTTCCAACGTCTCGGATCCGGCAGAAAAACGGCCTGCGCTTGATTTCCCATGAACGTGCCCTCCTTTACTTTCGAAACACTCGGTTGATCCCGGAAAAGTGATTGACGCTCGCGACGGCCGTCTTATATCGAAGCCAATACAATTCCATAATTTACCGGAGCTCGATGTTTTTATAGTATAGCCCCCTACCCTATATTGTCAATAGGAGTATTGTAACTTCTTCTCAACTCGAATAACCCAAACCGTGTGCAAAACCGGCAACTCTTCTGATTAACCTAACCTTGTAAAATCTTCGTTTTTGGTTGGTGACACTGACCAGGTATCCGATCCCTCACTGCCTTTCGCTTCATACCACGTTTGATTCATTCCATTTACAACGTTAAAGAGATCTGAACGCAAAAATAGCCGGTATCCACCACGTTAAGAGTTGGACCGGCTACATTTTTAATTACAAAGCTTTCTCCCAGAATCCATTTTTATAAAAGGACCGACACTCATCCGTTATTTTGTTAACCCGTATCGGCAGCAAGTACGACTAGATACCTCCGCCCGAAAAGTAACTACTTGTGACAGTATCATGGAAAATCCATACGGGGTAACCATTTGCTCTAAGGCACCAAACAATCGAATGAACTGTTGAACAGTTAATCTTAGCGCCAAGTTCAATTGCAGATGCTTTGCATTTTCCCCTAAATATGGAAGGGTAAAATGGTGTGGGTAACTCCTTGAACGCGACACACATGTTTTTATTTAACTTACTTCCACACTGATTTTGTTTGAATTAACTAGTTGAGCATTTAGTTAATTACCTCTTCCCTTATGGTATTATTTGGATGGGGTGATTTTTTTGGAAAATTACATCGGCGTATTAACTTTTTACTTTAATCCCATATTAGCAATTTGTTTTTTTGTAAACTTCACAACGATTATTAAAAGAATCATCAAAGATGAAGATTATGGGTCTAGGCTTTGGATTGGATCCTTGATTTTGTTTTGGTTCGTTTTCACAAGTTCATATCTTAAATAGTTTCGAAGGCCCTTAACATAATTGAGCTTGTGTTAAATTAGATCGTTTTTTTGTCCTCCCATATATCATGTTTTTTAATTCAATCAATGCTCCTGTTACTTCTTTTCTCAATTGTTGTTCCGAAATATCAAAAGGGGTTTCTTCTCCTTCTTGGCATTCTTTCCAATAGCAATCCACTTACTCAAATACAGCGTTTAGACCGGGGGCATCAATACGAGGCTGGCCTCTTACTTTTCAGACATACTTGCCAGATGCTCCTCAAGACGATCCATGGTCTGTTCGGCACCTGGGACGGCATATGTTTTCACCTTATCGAATACAGCGGCATTTTCTTCAAAAACGGTGCTATAAGTGAGTTTGGTACCACCGAAATGTCACAGCTAGAATTCAACTCGCCGTTAAATCCCTCTATTCCGGCTCCCAAACTATGGACCAGATCGTTTATTGTGCTTACTTTAAGCTATTTTCTTTTGTTCTTATGTTTGCAAATGCTG
>JARDZO010000217.1 GCA_029240815.1 Brevibacillus sp. | reverse complement strand
ACAACTGGAATAGAGGCCATCAGTCACTAAACGATCAGACTCCTGCTAGTGTCTATCATTCTAAAGACAGCCTGCAAGAGTTGGCGAATTAACCCAAAAACCAAGGAGGCGAGTATTTATCTTAGATTCTTGGATTTAGTGTCTTGACAGGCGGGGACATTACAAACGGAGGGCGTACAGTGCATCTGGGCGATAACATTGGCACGCCACTGCTGACACGCGTGGGCGAGATGTCGCCGCTTGACGCATGTGCGGTCGAGCTGTCCAGCTTTCAACTGATGGACATGACGCGGTCTCCCCATGTGGCGGTGAAGATATAAAAAATGTGTGCCGGTAAATGTGGAGTCACAACTTAACGCCATCCCCAAAATCTTGGAGGTGGTTTTTTTTGTGGGCAATGTTGTTAAGTTCTTGTCATTTATGTTGTTATGTTCTTGTCATCCCTTGCATATGTCTAAGGACACAAATCCACCTACATAAACAAGTTTAGAAAAGCTTGATGAATCAGGCTTTTTATTTTTTATGTAGGCAAATTTGTGTCATGTGAAAATGCACAAATGCCCCTACATTGTCGTCAGAAGACACAAAACTACCAACATAGTCGCAGGTAGTTGATGACAAGAATGAAGTCCGATTCGAGTCCGCATAAATAGCGATACGTATAAGTCGCCGACTGGCGGTACGGTTACGATATGGAGAACGCCATACTGGCTGAAAGGGTATATTACTGCGAGCGGTACTCTCGAGGGCTCATCGTCGTGTATCGTTTGAAAACATGTGAGAAATTACTGGCTTCCAAGTGTTTTGTGCGACTGTCGATTGGTGAGTTATCGAAGAAGTGGATAACGATATAGTCTTTAATGGAAGTGCCTATACGATCAGATATTTGCATGGTTTCGATCGGAGAAGGCTGAATTCTCAGCAATAATTCACGCAGAAAAGATTGTTTGATCTGAGGAATTGTCTCCGTAATTGTGTTTTCAAGCTCTTTTATTTTGATAGAATGGTTATTCTCCTCGTCGATGAGCAGTGGACTGCCTGAATTACATTGTCGATGGGATTTGTCTTTTCTATGAAATCTATAACTCCAAAGCGAATTACAGTCTGAACATAGGAAAAGTCCGCATACCCGGTTAGGAGAATTACCTTGGCATGAGGATGGTGATGATTTCGAATGTATTTGCTTAATTCAAGGCCATTTAATCCAGGCATTCGAATATCTGAAATTACGATATCCACGGCATGTTGGTTTAGCAATTGTTGCGCCTGTAAACCGTCGGAAAGATTGCAGATCACTTGGCAATCGATCGAAGACCAATCGATAAAGCTTATTAGACCGTTCCTGACCATCAATTTAAATTTCTACATCACTTAATGATGCAAGCTTCGCATAAAAATAGGAATAGTTTTCAAATTTAGCACACCTTAGTTCTAAAGAGTTAGAGGTCACATATCCATTCAACAGCAGCCTCACCTCAAATCCCCTTTATTTACATCCGCTTTTATCACGTTAAACTGAAGAAGCTTCGGGGGAGGATTCCCCGTTTTGCTTCCATTTGCCCTTCGCCTGTTGAACCACAAACCATTCGAATGGGACGTAGCTCTGGATGCTCGGCATGGCTTCTTACACAGCGATCTCGCGATCTCTACCCAAGAGCAAGCTTGAAGTGGCGATTACAAATTGCCAAAACCAATTTTCCTATATGCCTTAAAAAAGGATACGATTCAAGTTGCCCTTCATATTAAGGTAGCTTTACAAATTTATTATCTTGGACATCGATTAACGCCAACTTGTAATTGATTTTTTCAAGTGTTTTCATTAAAAGTGAAATTTGTTCCTCCACATTGCTTTTCTGAATTACTAGCAACTCTTTCCTTTGTTGTAATGTACTATCCCCCATCTTATAAAGCTCCGCATATTGTTTTATTTCTGCTAGTGGTAAACCTGTTGAACGCAGGGCTTGTACTGTCTCAATACAATCGATGTAGTGTTCATTAAACATGCGGACCCCGTTCGCATCTCGTTCAACAATTGGCAAAACGCCTTCTTTCTCATAGAAACGAAGTGTATATGGAGTAATGCCCATTTTCTTTGAAATTTCCTTCATAGAATAACCCATATCATTCACCGCCAGTTTTGGTTAGAGTAACTCTAACACATTTTACTATCTGAAGCTTCATCGAGTCAAATACAATCCATTACCTATAAGGAGTAGATATATGGAATTGACTTAGAGTAACTACAACCAAGTAAACTAACACAGAAACAACAAAAACAATAAATTATTCGAAGGAGATAGTTCTATGACAAAAACAGTATTGATCACGGGGTGTTCGACAGGATTAGGAAATACTGCTGCCAAGAAGTTTGCTGATGAGGGATGGAACGTGGTTGCGACGATGCGCAAACCGGACCAGAACTTGGCAGAGGGAAATCCCGAACGGATCTTTGTAACGTCGCTTGATACTACTAATCCTGCCAGCATCGAGGCTGCGATTGCGGCAGGGGTAGCCAAGTTTGGCCAGATAGACGCTGTTGTGAACAACGCTGGAGTCAGCGTCATCTCGGTATTTGAAACAACACCTATGAATGCTATCCGCGGGGTTTTCGAGACCAATGTCTTCGGTACGATGAACGTCATTCAGGCGATTACGCCTTATTTTCGCGGGCAAGGCGGCGGAACCATTGTAAATGTAACTTCGAACATAGGCTTTTCATCATTCCCGCTATTTTCAGTCTATGCAGCGTCAAAGCATGCAGTCGAAGGACTGTCGGAATCGCTAGCCTACGAGCTTGAATCGCAAAATATCTCACTCAAACTGGTGGAGCCAGGTTCCATGCTAACGACGAACTTTGGGTCGAACACCATGTCCGCATCCCAAGATGCGTCCGTTCCAGAATCGTACAAGCCTTATTTTGATCACATGATGCAATGCATGATGAGCTTCCCACTTGGTAATGCAGATGTGAACCAGGTTGCCGGTCAGATATACGCTGCTGCCAACGATGAGTCTGACCAACTACGTTTTCTTGCAGGTCCGGATGCGGAAGAAACTGCCAGACTGAGATGGACCACTTCGGAAGAAACGTACATGACTTCCTTGCGGGAACTGTTGGGGCAAACAGCATGGATAAATAAACAGGAAAAGTAAGGGATTCAATAATGAAATCAGCTTTTGCCCTTAAAATGAAGAGCGTGATAAATGCCTCAGTGATTGTCGAAAGGATCGCGAAATATTTCAGGGAAGGATGTTTGGATATATGGAAAACAAAATAATCCCGGAAATTAAAGAAATGTTTTCTTCTTTACCAGAAGTCACTTTGACCAAAGAAAATGTAGTTGCCTTTAGGAACCAAATGAATGAGATGTATGCTGGTTTGGTTGCATCGCTACCCGTTAATGATGCCGTTTTAACATCAGAGAGACATATTCCAGGAGCAAAAGGAGATCCAAATGTTCGGATCAAAATTTATGAACCAAAATTGAAGAATACAACCCTTCCAGGTGTTCTGTATATCCATGGTGGTGGCTATATGCTTCAATCTGCTGATATGATGGACTCTTCCTTGCAACAACTAGTATCCGATGTCAATTGCGTTATCGTTTCAGTGGATTATCGTCTGGCTCCAGAACATCCTTATCCAGCTCCACTCGATGATTGCTATACTGCACTCGAATGGTTCTCTAAACGTGCTGAAGAGCTAGGGGTTGATTCATCTAGAATCGCAATTGTTGGACCTAGTGCCGGAGGTGGATTAACTGCAGCTGTCTCCCTCTTAGCAAGAGATCGTAAGGGGCCTGCTATAGCATTCCAAATGCCTCTCTACCCAATGATTGATGATCGGATGACTACTAAGTCCTTTAATCAAATAACAGATCGAAGAGTATGGAATAATGAAAAAACCCAATTGGGATGGAAAATGTATTTAGGGGATTTAGATAAAGTAACCCAATATGCTGCTCCAGCACGAGCAACTGATTTGTCAGGACTTCCCCCCACATACACGTGTGTTGGTGACTTAGATCCATTTCGTGATGAAACAATCGATTATGTAACGAGGCTAACGCAGGCGGGTGTGCCAACAGAGTTTCATTTATACCCTGGAGGTTTTCACGGCTTTGAAGAATACTTCCCTACTGCTGAAGCCAGCCAGAGAGTTGTAGACGGATATAGAACAGCTTTAAAGCGTGCCTTACACAAATGATCGGTTGTTCACGATTGAAATGATTACCAGTCTACATTCATCAGGATAAAGTTCGTGTTTTTCAGTTGGCCTCTGGATGTCTGACTTGGCTTTCTCTTGAGTTGCTGAAGTCAATTGCAATCGCCACAACAACTTTGGGAGTAGAAAATAAGAAGTGAGGTATTCATCATGGAAAAACTACAAGGAAAAGTAGCGATCGTGACAGGTGCATCAAAAGGGATCGGCGCAGGTATTGCAAAAGCTTTTGCGACAGCAGGTGCAGCAGTAATCGTCAATTATGCGGGCAGTAAAGAAGGTGCAGATCTCGTTGTTTCCGAAATCACTCAAAACGGAGGACGGGCATCTGCCATTCAGGCCAATGTTTCGAAGGAAGCCGATGTCAAGCGGTTATTTGAAGAAACAAAGCGGCTATTTGGCCCAATCGATATCCTGGTGAATAATGCTAGCATCTTCCGGTTCGCGACTCTTGAGGCCATTACCGAGGATGAATTTCACAGTCATTTTAATACCAACGTTCTGGGGCCAATCCTGACCAGCAAAGAAGCCGTCCAGCATTTCGAAACAAAAGGCGGTAATATCATTAACATAGGCTCTACTGAGGGCATTAATCCTTCTGCGTCCGCGTTACTCTATGCGGCGACAAAAAGCGCAACGGGCTCCATGACGCGAGTGATGGCAAAAGAACTCGGTGGACGAAATATCCGCGTGAACGCCATCGCTCCGGGGACAACGGAGACAGAAGGCACACAGGCGATCGGAGCTTGGTCCTACATCAGAGAACATGCTGTTTCCATGACACCCCTTGGACGTGTAGGACAGCCCGAAGATATTGCACGAGTAGCTGTATTCTTAGCGTCCGACGAAGCGGCTTGGATTACTGGCGATACCATTCTCGTTTCGGGCGGTTTGCTATAAGTAAACTTTAACAGCTACCGAGCTACCGAGCTGGGATATATGTGAAATCAACGTGACCACAAACTTCTAGAAATAAGTATTAGACTGACCAAGGAATCGAAGCAGTAGCAGTCTTGGACGAGAAAATAAAGTTCTAGACTGCTGCTGTCTCCCTCTCGGCAAGAGGTGTGCCAACAGAGTTTCATTTATACCTGGAGGTTTTCACGGCTTTGAAGAATACTTCCCTACTGCTGAAATCATCCAGAGAGTTGTAGGCGGATATAGAACAGCTTTAAAGCGTGCCTTACACAAATGATTTCCTAGAGGTGTCAAAGCTTTGACACCCCTTTAATACGTTACGAAGATGATGAATAAACAAAAGAGGATAACCCATGAGAAAATATGAAAATCAGATTCCGACCGATATGAGAATGGGTTTAACGAAAATATTCAGTTTACTAAGGGATACTCTATTAACAAGAGGAAAACTAAACCCTGCAGCTGATATTGATGTTGAGTTTTTTCGATTAGCTGACGCAATTACTGTTCCGGATGCTACACGTGTAACGTGGTTTGGTCATTCGGCTTTTTTGCTTGAAATAGAGAGTAAAAGGCTTCTTTTTGATCCGATGCTGGGCAATCGAATTCCTTGGGTTGGTACGAAACGATTCAGCAAAAATCTGCCTCTTCAGCCTGAGGATTTTCCCGAAATTGATGCGATTATTTTATCTCATGACCACTATGATCATTTGGACTATTCTTCAATTCGTAAACTAAAGGACAAAACTCATCGATTTATCGTGCCATTAGGAGTAGGTCGGCATTTGATCAAATGGGGAGTCGCTCCAGATCAAATTTCCGAGCACCAATGGTATGAAGAGCTAGTGATCGATGGTCTCACGTTGGCTTGTATGCCGGCGAGGCATTTCTCGGGAAGAGGGATGTTTAACCGTAATTCTACACTGTGGTGCTCATGGGTGATCGTCGGACGCGAGACGAGGGTTTACTTCAGCGGAGATAGCGGCTATGGTCCTCACTTTAAGGAAATCGGTGAAAAATACGGACCTTTTGACTTGACAATGATGGAATGCGGGCAATACGACGAGCGGTTTTTGATTCATATGATGCCAGAAGAAACGGTGCAAGCTCATCTTGATCTTAGAGGAAAGCTCTTGATTCCCATTCATTGGGGAGCGTTTACGCTAACCTTTCACTTATGGACTGATCCCATAGAACGTGTCACGAAAGCAGCATCAGAACAAAATGTCATCATCGCAACTCCAAAAATCGGCGAAACTGTTGTGATAGCTTCTAAGGAAATTCCGATGAGCGCTTGGTGGGAAAAATAGAATGTAATGTCGAGTGACAAGAACATTATCCCATTCCCGACGTATTCAAAATGAGGAAGTCTGACTGTACAACGGGCAGGACGCTGCCGGTCCATGTCGGCGAGCACACGGACGACGTCGGCTTCTTCAATCACCTCAAGATTCCGGGCGGCGGCATCGAACAGAATCTGCATGCAGATCTGGTTTACCACACGCGGGAGTCCCTGGCTGGCAGCAAAGATACGCGCAAGCGCACTTTCGGCAAATACCGGCTTCTCTGTTCGGCTTACGGTCATGTGGTGCCGAATATAGGCGCTTGTCTCCTCCTTGCTCATGCCGCTCAAGTGGTACTGCATGCCAATGCGCTGGACGGTGGCCTCGTACTTCTTCAGCCGGAGCAGCTTGCGAAGCTCCGGCTGACCGACGAGAATCAAGGGAAAGAGCGCGGCGGAATCCATGTTGTAGTTGAGCGCGAAGCGCAGTTCGAGCAGCATCGCTTCGCTCATTTCATGTGCTTCGTCGATGACGACGCATAAGGTTCGCTCACCGGGGACAGACCGGCTGCGGACGACTTCCTGCCAGATCTTGCGTGCCCGGAGACGGTGTAAACCGGCTCTACGCCGACGGCTTCCAGCAGATCAACGTAGAATTCGCGCGGCTTCAGCGTGGCGTAGCACAGGTAAATCGGCAGATAGGTCATCGGGTTGAGCGAGGCGAACAGCCGCCGGATCAGGGTCGACTTGCCGCCGCCGACTTCGCCGGTGAGTACGCCCAGCGTCCGGTGTTGAATCATCAGATCCAAACGGGCGGACGCCTCGCGGTGTCCGCGGAATTCGTAACAGAGAGAGGGATCCAGTTCTTTGCTGAATGGCTTCGGCGTCTGGATGGGCTGCACAGCCGCATTCATTTGACGTCACCGTCCTTCGTCCCGGCATACGAGATTTCTTCGCTTACCCACTGTGCCTGCCGTTTCCGTTCCGCCAGATCCAGAAAAGCCACTTGTCGGTCCGGTTCTACGGTCAGCGGCTCCGGCTCCGGCGTCACCCGGCGGTCATACGGGCGGGATAAATCAACCGTCGTGGCGTCGGCGTACCGTTTGCCCTCATACCAGACCTGAATCGCGGTCAGATCGAACGGGTCAAAGCGCAACTGCACGCGCTTTTTGCACAGCTCCAAGTCGACTTCATACGTATTGCCGCCAAGGCTGACACAGCCGGTTTTATCAACGGTGCGGGTCTCTTCCCACAGAAAGATTTCGGTCAGTTCGGCGAGCGTCTTGCGCCGCATCGTCCGGGTGCTTGCGGCAAGTCGGGCGCGCGGGGGCTGCCCTGTGGAGCCATGTTCCCGCATGTGGTAATAGCCGTCGAGCCATGCCGCTAGTAGGGCGTTCAGTTCGACCAGTGTGGTGAGTCGTCCTTGCTCGATGCTGGCGTAGGCCTCCGGTTTAAAGCTGGTGTCGATGAAACGGAACCACCGTTCAATTTTGCTCCGACCAGCCGGGCGTCGAACGGTACTATGCGAAAGCTGAATCCCCAGTTTGCCGCAGATGCGCACCAGATGATGCGAGGAGAAGGCCGAGCAGTTGTCACAATAGAACTGGGAAGGGATTCCATGTTTCAGAATCGCCTTTTTTGAGACTGTCCTCCATTCGCGGCAGCTTCTCGTCCCAGTAGAACTCAGCATGAACGATGTAGCGACTGTAATCGTCAAGGATGGCGAACAGGATCGCTTTCTTTCGTTTCTTCGCGTCTTTCGGATCGGGCAGGTAGAGCCTGTGCTGAAAGTCGAATTGCCAACTTTCGTGCGCGTCTTTGGCTTCGAATCGCCGGAACCCTTTTTCGGCCGTCTCATTCAGCAGTTCTTTGCGGCTTGCGCCTGCTTTTCGCAAATGGCGGGCGAGCGTGCTTGCGGCAAGCGTCCCGGCCTCGCTTTGCCGCCCTCCTCCAGCAGAAAGATCAGTTGTTCGACGCTTCGCTCGGGACGTTCTTTGCGCAGACGAATCGCCTCCTGCAACACCGTCGGCGGGATCTTCAGATTCGTTTTGCGTGGGCGGCCGCGCGGTTTTAAGCCATCCCACTCACCATCGCGGTACGCGGTGAGCCAGCGTTCGAGCTCACCTTGGTTTTGGTACTACCGGGAATGTGGTACACCTGCTGAGCCGTCTGCGCCAAATAAGCCTTCAGCTCACAATAATTGTTGAAGGACAAGAACATATATGCATAAGAATCCGCGGTTTACGCGGTTTTTTATTTTTGCGCGCCTAGCCAAGCTAGGCACAACTAGTTGATGTAAGTTCAATCGAGGTAAGAGCCAAGTCGCCTCGTAGCTGACAGGCAACTGGTGGAGAGATCCTAAGGTTGAAGCCCTGTGACAAAGTATCCCTGAGAAGGGAGCGAGCAAACCAGCAGGCCGTAACATCAAGTGAATCCTGCCGCGTCGTCAAAAAAGACCTGAAAAGGACAAGAGAGAGTCGAGCCTCGTGAAATTGGGCGAAGACCATGGAACGCGTGAAGCCCTTGGAAGTGCAGCGCGGAAGAACTCTCCGGCGTATGGGGATCGGCATGCTGGGAAAGTTGTGCCTGGAACTAGGGAGACCCTAACCCGCACGAGATTTTTTTTTTTCGTAAGGAGCGAAGCTATAAGCCCAAAAGGTGAAGTGGCGAGCTGCAGGAAGGGAGTCGGAGGGGATTATAGTACCGATGAAGCGAGGACAACAAAACCTTGTGGAGGGAAGAGTCCCTGCTTTGTTCAAGCAAGTTGAGGAGGTACGAGTGAGTGAATGCAGTTAAACCTGCTAACTACGCCAAAGTAAAAGCTCAAGAACTTCAAGACAAGCTATATCTTGCCGCCAAGGAAAATCCGAAGCGAAGGTTTCATGCACTTTACGACAAGATTTATCGGGAAGACATCCTTTGGGAAGCATGGAGACGAGTTAAAGGAAATAAGGGAAGTGGAGGAATTGATGGGGTGACCATCGACCACATCGTGAAGGTGTACGGGGAAGAACGCTTTGTCGAAGAAATCCGTGAACAGATGATCTCAGGCACTTATCATCCGCTACCTGCACGACGTAAGGAAATACCCAAGCCGGACGGAAAACTTCGCCCACTTGGAATTCCCGCTATCCGCGATCGCGTTGCGCAAATGGTAACAAAGCTGGTGATTGAACCGATCTTCGAAGCGGATTTCAAGGAATGCTCCTATGGGTTTCGTCCAAAACGGGATGCCAAAGGAGCAATCCGACACATTCGGCGTGCGGTGAAGAAAGGTGTTTACTGGGTAGTAGATATCGATATCGCAGGGTACTTCGGTGCGCCTAG
>JARDZO010000458.1 GCA_029240815.1 Brevibacillus sp. | reverse complement strand
GCAGTACGAAAAAATCATTCTAAGAAACCTCTTGCTCACGAAAGAATGGTTTGATCTCATGACAAAACATCAATGGTTAGAACAGCCGCCGCTTGCGCCCAATCGAGCCATGATTGCGAATGGGAAATAAGGCCAGAGGACTCTCCTTCCAGAAGGCAGAGACATCTAAGAAGAGTAAACGTGTTGAAGTGGTCTTATGGAGTGTTGCACTCCCAGGTTTCGGTCAAATATTAAACCGAAAATATATAAAGGGTATTTTGTTCATTGGATTGGAGTTTCTTATTAACCTGAAGTCCAACTTTAACACTATCATCCTGCACAGTTTTAAGGGGCAAATCGATCAGGCAATCAGTCAGACCGATTATAAATGGCTCATGTTTTACCCATGCCTATATCTGTTTTCCTTGTGGGATGCTTACAGAGACACAGGTGGTGGGGGTTCTCCCTATGCCTTTCTCCCCTTTGTTATTTCTGCTTTTTCTACGACCGTCGGGCTCATCTACTCCTCGAATATAATTCTGTTCGGGAGCCTATGGGGTCCTGTTTGGTTACCAATTTCATTTTGTATCATTGGTTTTAGTCTGGGTTTATTGCTTAAAGGATTTTTGAGCTGAGTATTCCCTCCAGCGCTCAGCACAGGGCCAAATTGTTTAACACTTCTGCCAGCTACTTTTTTGCGGGGCGAAAGCCACCTATTGATGAAGGGCGCGTCTGACAAACAAACGGTACAGCCCCGGAATAACCGGATCGGCCTATCGACGGTCAGCTCGAAACGCGCTCATCAAAAACATGAATCACCGCAAGCCGATTGGCTCCCTACAAATGCGGACCTAGCCCTACGCGGAGGCGACGTATCCGCGTTCCAAATTGACTGTGGTTGTCCTATTTATTCTGACGTATTGACAGCTGCTCGTCGTCGACGGCAATCGCAGCTGACGACAAGTCGCATTCCGTTGCAGACAACCTCTATGTATCGTCACAAGGCATACTGGAAGTGCTGAACGACGCCGTCTGGGCGCCGAATGACGGACTTCGAGAGCCATGGCGCTTTATTTATGTCACCGGAGATGGAGCCGCTGCCAAGCTTCATGCCTCAACCAGAGGACTTTTCCTGTCCTTTCTAATTGTCGTTGCCAAAGAAGAAGCCGATCAACGCAAACAAGATGAGGATTACGCAGCCGTATGCTGTTTGATTCAGAACTTTCAATTGCTGGCCAAATCCAAGGCTTGGCATGTACGCCGTACAATTCCGGAATCGATGTATGATCAAAAACAGCCTAAACCATTTGGGATACGACCGCAAGAAAGAATAGTCGCTATGCTGGAATTGGGACACGGGGTTCAACGCCCAGCTTCCATCGCCAACTCCCATAGAGGTAAGCATTACATTTCGATGATCCAAAAGGAATCTTCCGCTCATTCATACCGCCTGATTCGCAGACGATATTGATGAGGCGTAATGCCGATCAGCTCCTTGAAGATTTTGCAGAAATAGGACAATTTCGTTAGCCCGACCGCCTCCGCGACGGCCGTGATGGGCATTGACCCGCTATTCAAAAGGCGGCAGGCTTGCTGCACGCGCCGTGCTTTGACATACTGCGAGATCGTAGTTCCGGTCGCTTCCGTGAACACATGAGACAAGTGGTACGGGGACAGGTGCAGCTCATGGGCCATCCGATTCAGCTGGAACGACTCCGCGTAATGATCCTCGACCCACTGCATGATGCGTTCGGCGATTTGGTTTAATTTTCCCGTCGATTCGACGGAACGCAGGTTGGCAGCATCGCTCTCATGCTCCTGCAGACAGCGAAAAAACGCCAGCAAAAAGACGATATTGTCCTCCATCTGCTGCTCAGGCGATCCCTTCTCCAATCGTTGAAAATGCGCATCCAGAATTTGAAGCAAAGCATGATTTTCCGGAAGGCCGCTCAAGCATACGACGCCTTGCTCCCGGCAGACAAACTGGAAATAGCGGTACAGCAGCGGAAGCTGCTCAAAGTGCGACTCGAAAACATTCGGTTCGAACAGGAAAAAAGAACGCACGATGTCGGGCTGCAATTCGACTTCGAGCTTCACATGATGCAGGTGAAATGGCGGCAAAAGGCAAAGGGTATGCGGACGAATCGGATAGGACGACCGTCCCGATATCAACGCGCCTTCCCCCGGGTGAATCCACAGCAGCTCCATCCCCCAATGCGCGTGAAACGTGTCCATATAGGGATCTCGTTCCGTAACGATCCGCTTATAGCTGTAGTTGAAGGCATGCGCCTTCCGTTGAATCGGTTGTATGGACCGTCTCGTCATCAACAATCCCCTCCTTCTTCCATTCTAGTGCATCGGGAAATGTTCAGTATATCCCCGCAGATGATTTTCCGCAAAATAACGGTGTTTTTCCGCAAGGCAATAGGACATTTTCTTAAGCTGCCTTGGTATAGTAACGCTAGCTGAGCCATTCCTGTAATGAAGTAATTTGAGCTTTGAATGAAAAAAGCGCCTCTAGTATACTGGGAACGTTCCGCCAAGAACAACACCCAATACGAAAAGAGGCACTCAACATGAAGGATAAGCTAAAACAGAAACAAAATCAACGGATTACACGAATTACCGATTCAACACTGGTAGTCGGTGCAGACATTGCCAAGAAGATTCACGTTGCTCGAGCTGTGGATTTCCGAGGCATTGAGCTGGGTAAGGATTGCGTGTTTCACAACGATCAGCAAGGGTTAATGAGGCTAGCATCGTGGATGAAAGAGCAAGGTCAGGCACACAGCAAGACCGACATGGTGTTTGGCATCGAGCCTACCGGACATTATTGGTTTCCGCTAGCGGCCTTCCTTCAAGCGCAAGGCATTCATGTGGTCGTTGTCAATCCGCATCATGTCAACAAAACGAAAGAGCTTGAGGACAACTCGCAGACGAAGAGCGACTACAAGGATGCCAAAGTCATCGCCGATCTCGTCCGAAACGGGAAATATGCGGAGCCGAAGTTGCCAACGAAGGAATATGCAGATTTGCGTATCCTCATGAATCTTCGGGAGAAGGTGGCGGCCAGCCTGTCTCAAGTCAAAGGTCGGATCGGTAATTGGTTCGACCGTTTCTTTCCGGAATACGTCAGCGTATTCAAGGAATGGGCAGGCAAAACATCGCTCATGACGATGCGGACGTTTCCGCTTCCTGCAGACATCGTGGCGAAGGGAGCAAGAGAGGTCCTGACTCACTGGAAGACGGAAGTCAAGCGTGGCATAGGCATGAAGCGTGCCGAACAACTGGTTGCCGCTGCGACGGCCTCCATTGGACTGACAGAGGGTACAATGGCGGCTCGTATGGAACTCAGTACCCTGCTAGGCCAGTACGATCTTTTTACGAACCAACTGGAAGAGATCATGAAAGAAGTCATACAGCTCCTTGAGAACATCCCTGGAACCGAGCATATGCTGAGCGTGCCTGGGGTTGGAGTGGTCACGGTAGCCGGTTTTCTGGCCGAAGTCGGGGATCTGAACAACTATGATCATAGCCAGCAAATCCTACGACTAGCCGGACTGAACCTGAAAGAAAACAGTTCCGGCAAACGAAAGGGAAAAACGGGAATAAGCAAGCGCGGGCGTTCCCGCTTACGTGCGCTGCTGTTCCGTGCCGTGATGCCCCTGGTGGCTCAGAATAAAGCCTTTAAAGCCCTGCACAAGCATTACACGAACCGAAGTCAGAATCCGCTCAAGAAAAAGCAGTCGCTGATCGCTCTATGTGGAAAACTCATACGAGTGCTCTATACGCTAGGGACCAAGCAGCGATTCTACAAGGCCGATGAAGTGCTCGGCCCCGTTCGACAAAGTCAGATTCAGGCAGAGGCAGCTTAATTAGGAGAAGCAATTTTCCTGTAACTCGTCTTATTCACATGTGTATAACCACCTGACAACGGAAGCACCGGAGAAGCCGACGAACAACACACCATAAGGGCAACGACCCTGTAAGGGAGCAAGAATCGGCATCCACCCCTTGAGAGGTAGAACGAAGGAATGTGAGGGCATAGACCCCGTGTGACATGGGAGGGTAAACCCCAAGGGCGGACGTGGAGATCCACTGTGCGATCATACTAGATCCCAAGTTTTGGTAAAGTGATCCTAAGCTTTATTCCCGCCTATGCTCTTACGGATAATCGGTCTATTCACACATGTGCTTCTCGCACCTCTCAATGAGTCA
>JARDZO010000022.1 GCA_029240815.1 Brevibacillus sp. | reverse complement strand
CCAATCCCATTTAAAGTATTTACGATCATGTCGGGGTGCATGAATTTTCCCCTATGGAAGCTGATTGGCTACGCTGCAATCGGGCGAGCCTTCAAGTTTTACGCAGTAGGTTTTCTGTTTTATTTTTATGGGCGAATGGCAGATCGTATGGTAGACAACGTTTCCCTCTATATTTTTCTGATCGCCGTTCCAATCTTGCTGATTGCCTTTCTATTGAAAAGCAAACTTCGAAAAAATAGAGAAATGAAGCAGGAGTTCGGACACGAAAAAAGCGGTGAATAAAGAATAAAGATCCCTCGGGTGCATCAAAAGGTCCCCGGGGGATTTTTCTATTCCATGTACTTTCCTACAAATCAGTAAGTATCAAATCGAATCAAAGTTAATAAAAATGAATCAGAGTAAATCAACGACCTTTCATGTCTGGCTGGTTTCAGAGGAGGAGTTTGCCATCCTGCAAGCGGAACGCTACGAAAAGATCACACAGTACGTAAATCAAAAAGGGTTTGCTTCCATTGCTGAATTGACGGAGTTGTTGGATGTATCGAAACCGACCGTGTTGCGAGATCTGCTGAAGCTGGAAGAACAGCATCTGATCATTCGCACCTACGGCGGAGCGGCGAGTCTGCACAAAGGAACGAATTTTGAGCCTCGGCACTCCGAAAAGGAAAGGCAAGCAGCGGAAAACAAGGAAATGATCGCGCAACTGGCGCTCACCTTTATCCATCCGGGGGAGACGATCCTGCTCGACAGTGGTTCGACGGCACTGATGCTGGCAAAGCAGTTGGTCAAGGCGAAAAACATCACGGTCATCACCAATGACATCAAAAGTGCAATGTGCCTGTGTGAAAACGAGGCGATTGATCTGGTCGTGCTGGGTGGCCAGCGTCGCAGAGGGGTATACAGCCTCGTCGGTCCGTTCACGGAGATGCTGCTGCAAAATCTGAACGTGGATAAAGTGTTTCTGGGAGCAGACGCCGTCGACATCCATAAGGGAATTACGAACTCCAATATCGATGAGCTCAACATCAAGAAAGGGATGATCGCCATAGCCAAAGAGGTGATCTTGTTGGCCGACAGCAGCAAGTTTGAACAAGTTGCCTTTTCCCATATTGCAGATCTAGACGTGCTGGATGCAATCATCACGGACAGACACATCGTGGAAAAGGGCGTCCTCAAAGTGCTTCAGGAAAAGGGAATTCAAGTTCACATGGCTGGAAAAGCCCAGAAAGGAGGGAAAGGAGAGGTCAAATGAAAGAAGGGGTAGCATTGAGAATTCTTTTGGGAGGGTGAAGGAGATGAAAACGGTGATTGTCGCCTGCGGGGCAGGTATTGCTACATCTACGTTGATTTGCGACAGAGTGAAACATTTGTTGAGTGAAAATGGGATTGCTGCGGACATCATTCAGTGCACGGTGGCTGATATTGCTGGGCACGCGGAAAGGGCAGATCTGATTATTACTTCAATGAAACTGGAAAACAGATACGACAAGCCGATCGTCACGGCGATCTCTTTTCTGACAGGCATCGGGCGTGAGCTGACGGAACAGGAGATTTTGGGGCATCTCAAATAAGCGAGCTGACGAAAAGGAGGAAGAAGAATGGAAGCCATCGTACAAGTTTTTACCTATCTTAGCGATCTTGGCTCCATGGTGATGATTCCGATCATTATCGCGATTGTCGGTCTTTGCTTTCGACTCCATTTTTTGCGGGCGATCCGTGCGGGTGTCACGGTAGGGATCGGTTTCGTCGGATTGAACCTGGTGCTCGGCATTATTTGGACCTATATCGGCCCCATCACTACCATTTTCGTCGAGAAATTTCATCTGCAAGTAACGGTGATCGACGCTGGATGGGCGGCAGCGGCAGGTGTCGCCTTTGCTACCAAGGTGGGCGCCGTGATCATCCCCTTTACCCTTCTCGTCAACGTCCTCATGCTGATCTCCAAACAAACACGCACCGTCAATATCGACATCTGGAACTACTGGCATTTTGCTTTTACGGGAGCAGTCGTCATGACTGTTACTAGCAGTATGGTCTATGGCTTGTTGGCAGCGGCAGCGCATTGTATCGTCGCACTGAAAATGGCGGACCTATCCGCGGAGCGCGTACAAAAGGAAATCGGCATCCCCGGAATCTCCGTCGCGCAAGGCTATGCCATCTCTTCTGTTCCTGTCTACATGCTGTTGGAAAAGCTGTATGACAAGATTCCAGGGCTACAAAACCGCAAGACAGACACCTCGTCCATCCAATCCAAACTCGGTGTGATGGGCGAGCCGATGATGATCGGTCTTGTCTTGGGGATCTTGATTGGCATCTTTGTCGGCTACGATCTAAAGAAAGTTCTGGAGCTGGGCATCGCGATGGGGTCGTTGATGCTGTTATTGCCGCGGATGGTAAAGGTCATTATGGAAGGATTGGTCCCGATATCAGAGGCGGCGCGTTCGTTTATGGAAAAGCGTTTCAAAGGCTCAGAGTTTTACATTGGTCTTGATTCCGCTGTGACTCTCGGACACCCGACGACCATTACTGTGGGCATTTTGCTTATCCCGATTACGCTCGTTTTGGCCATGATTCTTCCTCTTAATTCCACGCTTCCTCTGGGCGATTTGGCAGCGACAGCCTTCTTTATCTCCATGGCAACGCCAATCCATCGCGGTGATTTTGTCCGTACGCTGATCAGCGGCACGATCATGATGGCGATCGTTCTCCTTTTCGCCAGCTATTTTGCGCCTATCATCACGGATACGGCGAAAAATACGGGCTTCACCTTTCCAGAAGGGGCGACACAAATCACAGCGTTGTCTGCAGGTAACTGGGTGGCGTTTGTGATCAGCAAGCTGATGTCGCTTCAAGCGCTTGGGGTAGCGATAGTCGTTGTTCTGGTGGGGGCTTTGCTAGCGTTCAGTAAAAAGCTCGTGTTGCCAAAATAAAGATAGGGAAGGTAAGGCCCATGATCATTTCCCCCTCGATTGCGTCCGCAAACCCGTTGCGTCTGGAGGAAGAAGTCAAACGACTGGACCCGACTCTGTACAAAGACTTGCATGTTGACATCGAGGACGGTCACTTTATTCCCAACATCACATTTGGCATGAAAACAGTGAAAAGACTGCGCGCCGTGACCGACCTTCCTTTTTCGTTTCACTTGATGGTGTCTAATCCATTCGACTATCTTGAGGAAATCTGCGCCTGCCAGCCAAGCGTCATTTTCGCTCATGCCGAAGCACTCGATTACCCCAGCTCATTTGTTGATGCCGTGCAGCGACGAGGAATGAAGACAGGGCTGGCGTTTAACCCCAAGACACCGATTGCGCCTTTTCAATATGTGTTGAGCCGAGCAGATGCCGTCCTGATCATGACAGCGGAACCGGATGGACAGGGACAGCAATTTATCCCAGCCATGATGGAAAAAGCGAAGCAAGTCCGAAATGCTATTCCCTCGATCGAACTGTGGGTAGATGGGGGAGTCACCGCAGATCGAGTGGAGGAGTTGGAAAGCGTCGGGGTTACCCACGCGGTGATGGGGAGAGCTGTGTTTGGGCACATGTAGAAAGTTCAGCTACTTGGCCAGTCGTCTGAAAACCGAAGAAGCTCTCAAAAAATTGGCGTGCTTCGGACAAATCCTTTACACAATGATGCAAATGGTTGAATCGCATGAGAGAAGTCATCCTTTAGATAGGTTCTATGTAGCATAAAAGTATAGTGGATCAGCCCTGTAAAAAACTGGCGGGGCTGATTTTTTTATTTCTGACCTTGATGACCTGTGGAGATCTGACCATTTTGCTCCGGGCAGTGCTGTTCTATGCTGGACGTCTAGTGTTTGCGAGACGGAAAGGGGAAATTAGCGTCGTTAGCTAATACTTTATACACGACACGAACACATAAGATTGATCATGAAGGCATGAATGGGGGAATGAGAGGTGAGTGAGCTGAATGCTCTGTTTCGGAAGAGAATCGGGATGCCAGAAGACGAAGCGGTAACCTTTGCAACGTTGGGCAACGTACTTGAAAGAACATCAAAGGCGATCCCTTTTGAAAATCTATGTATCATTGCCAATAAAACAGGCGAGATCACGCGTGAGAATTTACTGAACAAAATGCTCGTCAAAAACGAAGGTGGCCTGTGTTATGAACTCAATTCCATTCTGTATTTCTTTTTGCTCGAAAATGACTTTGATGCAGCTCTGACACGTGGGATTGTGTATAAACAAGCTACGCAGGAATATCAATCCATTGGACGGACGCATGTCACGATTCTGCTCATACACGAGGGACGAACGTATTTGGTAGATACGGGTTTTGGGGGGAATTTGCCACTCAAGCCTGTTCCTTTAACAGGGGAGACCGTCACCTCTTCGAATGGGGAGTTTCGGGTCAAAGAAGAGAACAGCGTGCATGGGGACTACGTGCTTGAAATGAAGCTAAAGTATAAGGATACGGAGTGGCGAATCGGATATGCCTTTGATTCTACCAAGCTTATTTCGGATGTAACGGAGTTTCATGAGATTCAGACGATTATTGGGGAGCATCCGGATTCTCCTTTTAACAAGAGCCCTTTGGCGACCAAGCTTACAGAGAGCGGGAATGTGACGCTGACGAATACCTCGTTTACGAAGTGGGAGGATGGAGTCGTTTCCAAAGAGGTCATTGATGAGGAGAGGTATAGAGAGTTGTTGAGAGAGTGGTTTGGGCTGTGAGGGAATCAGCGAGATGGTAATCAATCGGACCTGTCCGATGACAAACCTTTACACAACCTTACATTCCCGTTCATTTTCACCTTCTGAGAGCCAGCTGGTTTATACTGAAGCCAAGCGAAACAAGTAAACGAAGCAAGAAACACAAGGAGCCACCTGAGCCAATCGGGTGGCTCTTTCTATGAAAAGCAGTCAGTACCTGGCGAGCGGGGACCAAGGCAGAAAAAAGCCACACACATTCGCGAGTTTAAGGCACAAGTCCACTCGCTCCCTGCTCGGCGGACGTTGATTTATCCGTCAAAGCAAGCGTCTCAGTAAAAGGAGGTGATACCAGTGACCACAGCAACGGTCATCCGAGAAAGCACCATCATAACGGATCTGATCAACGAGGTGTATCCAGGACTGGCTACTCTGTCAATGTACACGAGTGGCTGGGCAATCTCTTCGTCGCTCCCGCTGCTTTCATTTTGACGCAGGGTGCGAGCGAGACGCAAAACAGCCTGACATCCTATCAAGTCGCCTCATACGCGGTAATCGATGCTGACAACACTTCTGCTTAAACTCGGCATCTGGCTCATTTCATTAAAGGAAGATGACCTTTTCCTACAAGGACAAAAAAGCCTCGTTCCAGCGAGGCTTTTTCATTTTAACCCCAAGGGGGTGAGGAGGGAGATGAGCACATGAAGTTTCTACAGACCTTGGATAACATAACGACCCTGGCAAATAGTTTGGCGGCAACAGCAGGAAGCATGGTGTCAACCGTATTTCACTACCTCTATGGATCCGGCCGAATGGATATCCTAGTAGTACTGTTGTTTTGTATTTCCTTGGATTGGGTGACGGGCATTCAGGCTGCCAAGAAACAAGACCAGACCTACTCTTCCGAATACGGACTGAGCCGCATACCGCAGACTTTGTTCTTTCTTGCCTTGCCAGCCCTGGCCAATCTGCTGGATCGAGTCATGGCGACACCGGGTTTTCTCTTTTATGGAGTGACCTTTGGACTGATCTATCACTCATGGAACAGCCTGACGGTGAATGCTCATCGCGCAGGGTGGCCGGTCCCCAAAGCGATAGCCAATCTGGTAGAGTCGGAGATTAAAGCCAAGACAGAACGCGCGATGAAACAGAAAGAAGGGAAGTAGAACTTGCACATCACAGAAATGCTCCTGACTAATAAAACTGCTCGACCTGGAACAAAAATCACACCAAAGGGTCTCGTCATCCACTGGACGGCCAACGAAGGCAAGGGAGCCAACGCCGCAGCCAACCGAAACTACTTCAACAACCCGACCACCGAAGCCTGCGCCCACTACATCGTAGACGACAGGCAGATTGTCCGATGCCTCCCGGAAAACGAAATGGGCTACCACGTTGGAGCCAAGTCGTACAAGCCTGAAGCGCTCCAACAGCTCAGCTCCTACCCTAATAACTGCACGATTGCTATCGAGATGTGTGTAAACGCCGACGGCCATTTCCAAACCATGTACCAAAACACCTTGGAGCTGGCGGCAGATATCTTGAAGCGTTATGGCTGGGACGTCCACGACCTATGGCGCCATTACGACATTACGGGCAAAAACTGCCCGGCCTTTTTTGTTTCTGACGCTTTTTCACTCCAGTATTTTGGACGAACCGCAAAAGAGGCATGGGACAAGTTTAAGAGAGATGTCCACAGCTTACTCACAGGTTATGCACGAAAATCACAGGAGGGTGTGGATAACTGCGATATTCAGGTGAGGCTCGCCGTGAAAGGGCAATTGCGTGAGGGCGTCTCCTACTTGCCCGTACGAGTGGTAGCGGAAGCGGTAGGCGGCGTGGTAGGGTGGGATGCCGAGACGAAAAAGGTAACCGTGAACGGACATGAGCTGGCTGTAACTATCGAGGATGGGACGGCTTATGCGGCAGCGAGGAATCTGGCGGCTGCGTTGGGCCTGGAGGTTACGTGGGATCATGCGAGTAGGACGGTCACTTTAGGGAAATTTCCGCAGAACCCCGGATAAATCTGAAAAGTGGGATCCACAACATATTCACAGGTAATCATCGTGATACCCACAGAAAGAGCTGACTTATACACATTTTCCTCAGGAACATGTGGATAACTTTCTTTTCTGCAGTCTTTGCCTCAGAAGTATTGCGAGTAGTGGAGGGTGCTGCCGGGACGTAATGAATAGGGGGATTTTCTATACAACTGAGCCTTATAGGCGGATGTCACGGAATGGGCGAATAGGAATACATTGGGGGAGAGCATTACCAGCAAAGAGGGGGATTGCGTTTTCCATGTATCCGGTCTATCCGTACTTTTCGGTACGAACAAAATGCGAAGAAGTACCCGTTTCCTTTCCGCCGCAGCATCAGGATCGTCAGCCTGGTCTCGAATATCTCATGGTACCTCTGCCAATTTCGGAAAATCCTTCGTACACAGGATCAAACAAGCTGCGGGGAAAGGTCGCCATCATTACCGGGGGAGATAGCGGGATCGGCAGGGCGACGGCGATCGCATTTGCCAAGGAAGGTGCGGACGTGGTCATTGTCTATCTGTACGAGCATGAAGATGCGGAAGTGACCCGGCAACGAGTGGAGCAGCTCGGTCAAAGGTGCTTGCTGATTGCCTGCGACCTCCAGGATCCGCGAGCCTCTGCTTTCGTGGTCGAACAAACGTTGGCTAGCTTTGGAAAAATAGATACTCTCGTCAATAACTGCGGGGTTCAATATCCACAGCAGAGCATCTTGGACATCTCGAATGAACAGCTAGAGCACACGTTTCGCACCAACATCTTTTCCTTCTTCTACATGACAAAGGCGGTACTGCCTTACTTTTCGAGGGGCAGCGTCATCATTAATACGGCATCTGTCACGGCTTATGCGGGGGAAAAGACGCTCATCGATTACTCCTCAACCAAAGGAGCGATTGTCTCGTTTACGCGTTCCCTTTCTCTCAACCTGGTCGATCAAGGAATCCGTGTGAACGCGGTGGCGCCAGGTCCGATCTGGACGCCGTTGATCGTGTCGAGCTATTCGGCGGAGCGAGTGTCAGAATTCGGCACGGATACTCCTATGCAGCGGGCAGGGCAACCATTCGAATTGGCCCCAACATACGTGTATCTGGCGTCAGATGATTCCGGATATGTAACGGGGCAAGTACTGCACGTCAACGGGGGAACGATGGTGGAGTCCTGAAAAGGAGAACGACCGGGCAGATGCGCTCGGTCGTCATTCTTCTGTTACGGAGCAATGAATATCCGCGCCAAGCACTCCGCGATGTCCTTCTTTGTCCACGACATAGATGGAGATGGTCACGCACGGTCGCTTGGTAATTGCAGAAATATACGGAGCGGAGATGTAAAAGCCATCCTGCAAGGCGCCGGTAAACCACGGGCGCCGTTTGGCGTTTAAAATACCTGCGGGTGGCAGGGAATGCAAGAAATCTCCATCCGCATGGTTGAGCCACACCGCCTCAAGCACATTAGTTTCTTCCATCCATGTGCGAAAAACGTCCTGAAGCTCATCGGGTGTCGACTGCAAAAGACGGTCATGATTCGCCCAGGATTCCAATTTTCCCTTCCATTGGGCAAAGGTATCGATTGTGAACTGGGGGGTGTCGATGATTTCAGCATGATCACCATGCTGCTTGACGACAACGGAAAATTCATCAGAGATATCTGTCAGGTGTTTACTCGCTTCGAGAAGTTGCCTGACGATGCTGTTTTGACTGGCGGAAATGGTCTGCACATCCGTAGCGAGCTGAGTGCTTTCCTTTGATTTATTCAAGAGGTGGGCGAGTTGGCCAGTCATCGTTTGAACGGTTTCCACTTGCTTGAGGCATGATTCTTCATTATCGGAAATGATTTGCTCCAGCACGTCAAAACGTCCCTGGACCTGACCTAAAAAGCGGTGGCTGTCCTCCAGTTCTCGCTTGTTGGTCGTAATTAATTCCTGGTTTTTGTCCAAAACGGCGAGGACTTCCTGGGATGCGGTCTGAATGTTGTGGATGAGTGGATCGATGTCCAGGAGGTTGCGTTTGCCATGATCCGCTAGCTCTTTGATTCTCACGGCTACGATGGCGAATGTCCGATTTGCACCTGCGTGCGAAGCTTCGATGGAGGCGTTCATTGCCAGCGTGTTGGTCTGCTCGACCATGTTTTTCAGCATTTTCTGAATATCAGTGATATGCTGCATTTGTTCGAGCAAGTAGTGAATGGACTGGGAGGTGTGCTTCGTATTCGCCGCCAGGCTGGAAAAGGTCTCACTGGTGTGAGTCAGCGCATTGGTTGCATGATGTAAATCCTCTTCGAGAGAGGCGTTGGTCTCGCGCATGACCTTGGCTTGGGCGGAGGTGTCTTCAGCTCGGTGCTGGACAGTTTGAAGAAAGTGGGTCAGTGTCTCTACACCGTCGAGAGCTTCCGTCTGATTCCGCAAAATGTTCTCGCTCATGGTCAGCACATTGCCTGATACTTGTTCGATTCTTCCGGATTCGTTGTATATACGTTCTACGATCGATTCCAGCCGATCCGTTGCGACCACAATATCATCGGTCATGAGCTGGTTATTCGTTGTCGGTTCATTGGCAGAAGGATTTTTGTACGCATTGACAATCTTCAGTAATAATCCCACACGACTCATTCCTCTCTATCTCATTGCGTTATATTTATGTCATATAATATTACATTAAAATATGGATTTATTACAACTTCTCTTTTTTATGGAGATTCGGCGAATGGATAGGGTGTTTCGCGTTAGATAATATGACGTGAACAAGTCGAGTGTTGTTGGTCCCTGTCCATATGGTTTGGTTACGTCAAATCGATGGAAAATTGGGACCTAGGCACATAATGTGACAAAGTATGAAATAGGATGATACTAAAAGAGTACGGGAAGATGTCTGCCAGCGCGAAAATATTGCCAATTCATTGGATCCCCCTATAGGTTAAGTAAGCGAAACGGCAAATTCGTACCTTTCTAGAAATGGAGGTTGTCGCACATGTCTTTACCCAATATACCGGATGTAACGCCTCGCATAACCCTAAAACGGGAGGAAGTTATTCATCTGCTTTTGACCTCCGTCGCGATGGAGGAGATGACTATGTCCCACATTATGAATGCGGAGGGCGAAAAAATTCAGCAGCTGCTGGAGAGAGATGATATAAGCCTGGATGACATGCTTCGACTGAACCAAAGTATGGAGCGAATGCTTCGCAATATCATCAGTAAACAAATCCTTCAGCAATTCAAGCTGGATCATATTTTGGAACTGGAAGGGAAAAGTAGTTTAGGTGATGGAGGAAACACAATTGAAGAGGGCAGCGTCGTGAATAATGACGACATAGCCGATGATGATTGATCTTTCGAGTGAGCGACTATTTGAGGACATGATAAAAAGGGCAAACCGAATGAGGGGAGATGAGCAACCTCATGGATTTGCCCTCTTAGTCGATTCGACTGTAGCAATGGAAAAAGCACTGGCAGGCTTAACGAGATGCCAAGTCCTGCAAACAAAAACCTGTCTGTTTTGGCTCATGAATCAAACAGCACCAATTCCGGCCATGCTGCTAGCAAACTGGTTGGAGGCATCAAATCGCTGGTTGGAAGCGATGGCCATGTTTCATTGGGTGGAGACTACCAGGTTGAAGAGGATATTTCCTTACTGGCTGATGAGAGGTCATGTAAAGAAAAACGAGCGAAGTCCTTCTGTAATCCTGGAGGCGCAATTGCTGACCGTGTCGGCTTCTGGTTCCTTGGCAGAAGCGCAGATTCAGCTATTAGACCAGATCATAAGCAAGCTGCAACAGTCTCCATCCAGAGCGCAACGTCTGGACAAGTTGGAGAAGGAGGTTCTTCTGATTCTGGATAGTGTTGGAGAAATGCTGCGCATACTGGTTCGAAAGCACGATCCATTTATGGAGTTTCATATTGAAAAGGATACAAAGATAGATAGCTCGGTCCAAGAAATAAGTGCCTCACTGCTTAACTCCATGAAAAAACTGGAGTCACAAGCTGCTCTGTCCCCACTGTTTTCACGTGAATTCATCAATAAGCTTAGGGAAAGCCTCAAACGATTGATAGGGCCCTACAGTTCATCCAAAAACTTCGCCCCACTGATTTTCCACTCAGATACCCCTTTGCCAAAGCCATGGCTAAACGAGGAAGTCTTCGGGCATTTTTTCCAAAAGGAATAACGGGAAATGACGGGTGTCATTTTATCATAGTCTTCATTATGCCCATCAGAAGCAGGTGCATTAGTAAAAATATTTAGTTAACAGAGGGGATTAATAGTATAATATTTGCAACAAGATAATTCGCGTACATTCAGAGTGAGGACAGATGCAGATGGATGAACTGACAACATTTTTGGACGAGCATGAAGCTACCATTGTTGAAGCGTTCAGAGCACAAGTAGTTGTTTCCGAAGACGATCAGTTTAAGGATTTTATTCATCTCAATGGGCAAGCGATGTACAGGATGGTAGTAGGGTATTTTCGTGAGCAGATTACGCACGAAGATATCAAGCAGTTGGCTTATAAAGTCGCGCATGAACGTAATCTGGCTGATATCAATATCGGTGATTTTGTCTTCAACGTTTGTTTGGGCAGACGCTTGATCGTGGATTTGTTGCAACAGGGCTCTTTTTCTCCAGCTATTCTCGTTCCCGCCATAACCAAGGTGAACGATTGCTTTGACGTTTTTCTGGTGCATGCCGTATCCAAATATACGGATCTGAAAAACAACGATTTGGCCGAGATGAACCTGTTTATTGAACGTTCCCACAAAGATCGCCTCACCATTTTAGGGCAGTTGGCATCGAGCTTTGTACATGAGTTTCGGAATCCGTTGACTTCGATTATTGGTTTCTCCAAGCTGCTCAAGGAAGATTATCCCGATCTTCCGTACGTCGATATCATTGTAAATGAGCTGTTCCAGTTGAATTATCGGGTGTCGCAATTTTTGCTGGTGTCCAAAAAAGGGGTCATCCTGCGAAAGAGTGAAGTATTCAATATCAATCAACTCTTCGAGGAAATACTCGCCTTCCTTTATCCCAATATTGTCGATGTCAACGCGGATATCCAGTGTCGCATCGACCCCTCGTGCGAGTTGACTGGCTACCGCGACGAAATCAAGCAGGTCTTCATTAATATCATCTCAAACGCTCTGGATGCCTTGCAGCGAAAGGCGAGCAACAAAATCATTGCCATCGATGTGCTGCAAGCCGACGGCACGACTCACGTGTCGATCTCGAATAACGGGGTGTGTATTCCGCCGGACTTGTTGAATGTCATTTTCGAACCATTCTTCACGACAAAAGAACTCGGGACAGGGATTGGGCTGTTCGTCTGCAAAGAAATCATCGAGCGGCACGCAGGTACCATTACGTGCGAATCCACTGACCAGAACACCACGTTTACGATGCAATTCAGCCCAGTCACAGGACGGACGAACGAAAAAAAGGCACCCTCATGAGGGGCCTTTTTGTTTGTGGTCGATTCTATTGAAGGCGTTCCTTTCTGATTCTTCCAATGCTAGCCCAAGCGTTCTCCAAACGTTTGACGAGGCGGACTAGCAAGATGGCGAAGACCGCACTGCAGACAAAGATCGCGGCCAGGTACAGGAGTGAGTACCAGGTATTTTGGAAAATCCAGGAGACCCCTCCGAAAACCCGATAGAGCAAATCCTTGAACACAATGAGAAAGGCAGAGTGAAACAGGAAGATGAAATAGGTCAAGCCTTTTCGAAACTTGATGTGCAGATGGTCGACCAGCTCCAGAAAGAAGACCATGAGCACGAGAAAAGACAGCAACGTAGCAAAGACAAACGTTAGATGCACAGCCACATAAAGCTTGTTTGAGATGACAAAATAGATCGCAGCCGCTGTGGAAACACCCGTAACCAGCATGAGGATGGAACGGTTGTTTCGCAGAAAAGAAAGAATCCACTCGCGATACCAATAAATCAGATGCCCCATGTACAGGGTGAAAATCCAGGTCGGAAGCATATGGCGGGTAGTCAGGCCCAGCCAGCCTTGGTGAATGTAATGGATGTAAACGTATTGCACCGCGAGTAATATCCAGATGACGTAGAGGATATTGCGTTTGGTGATGATATTTCGTAAAAAGTAGGCTGCCACGTAGTACTGGCAAATCATGAACACGAAATAGAGATGGTCGCCTGTTTTGCCTAGAACAATATTGGCGTAATCACTAAGAGAATGGGGCATGCCGTACTTCAGCAAGTAATGGTAGAGAACCCCGGATACGAGAAACGGGATGACGATGTAGATGATTTTGCCAGTGAAGAACTCGCGAAAAGCAGGTTGCTTTTTATCAAACGAGAAAGCGGTAAGGTAGCCTGTCGCGATGGTCAGAAGCACGGTTCCATAGCGGCTAATCTGGTTGAGGGCAACAACCCAAAAAGGATCGTTAAAGTAAAGCACAGATGCAGTAAAGTGTCCGACTACGACCAAAAAGCTAGAAAACAGTTGAATGTAAAACAGAGACTTCAAGATTTTTGAATCCGTATACATAGCATTCTCCATTTATGTTTTAGTCGACGTGCGATCGGTCTCAAACAATAAACTACGAATGGCTGTCATTACGAGTGGTCTTCATCATAAAAGAAGTTTATTAGAATTATATTTGATTATGGACTTCTTGTAGTATGTAAACATTAGACGTATTGCCTGTACATGGAAGTTGCAAGATTGGCAAAGAAAAAAAGCCACACGGGATGGTGTGACTTCGCTCCTTTACCCTCTATGCTTTTTTAGCCGTTCCATTTCTTCGCTGACCACAAACGCCAAATCGTCATTTCCGAAGAGGGACAAGACTCCAAGCAAGGTGGCATCGGGTATCTCTTCCGCTTCCTCTTTTGGAACCGTATTGTCCATCATCTGTGCTAGCAAAGGGTTTGAGGCCTGATTAGGATAGGCACGCTGATAGATTTCTTGTGCATCCAGGCCATGGTTGACACACCATTGAGCGAATACGAGAATCATCATACCCTCGTCGCGCTGGTATGCTTGAATCATTTGCTCTTCCATCTCTTTTCGGTTCATGGGCATACTCCTCTAACAATCGTACGTCATGAGCTTATTGTAGGCCCGCAGGACAAAAAAGAGAAGGGGAACTCACTCAAGGAATGCGTTTATTACTGTGATTCGTCAAAACGGGAAGCATTTTCGTGTCTTTTACCATCTGAGACTGGCAGAATGGGCAGCTGGGGCTTTCGTCAAAGGAAAAGTTATCTCTCATCCAGCACGTACAGCCGTCATTGCTACACATCCACACATTTGTCTCCTCTTCTTCGACCGGAACCACTGCTTTCTTAGAGAAATACAAATGAACTCCTCCTTTGCGGGGCATGGTGCGGACTTTAACCTCTATTAATGTGTGATGGAATGCCCCTGAATATACCAAGATTTTCTGAGCTACTACAATTCATAACCATACAGAAATATCATAGTTTAGATTGACATAAATGCAAATTTTCAGTAAAGTTGAGCAAAATTCAAGGAGTTTATGTGAATGCCATTACTCAATTACAGCCTTAATGTGTTTGATCCGCAGTTGGAGCCATACCTGACAGAACTTTACAGACAGCATAGGGAACGGGCAAACGGTATCGACTGGAGCTATCATGAGTACATACCGTGGGAGAAGGGACGGAGCTTTAAAACAGAACCATGGTCCCCGGAGCAGCGAACACTTCCTACGGCTATCTATACAGCAGTGGAAACCTCGCTTTTAACAGAAGTGAACTTACCCTTCTTTTATCACCATCTCGCTGTCACGTTTAAAGGCTCTCTCGAGGTCTTGCAAGAATTCGTACATACGTGGGTAGCGGAAGAAGATCAGCACTCTTCCTTGCTGGAAACGTACCTGATCATCACTCGGAATGCCAATCCCCATGAATTGCACCGTCTGCGCAAACAGGTGGTGGAAGGGGGCTTTGCTCCAGACTTTGACACGGCGATGGAGACGATGGTGTACACGACCGTTCAAGAGCTGGCCACGATGGTCTTTTACAACAACGTGGCAAAGGCAGCCAACGATTACGACAAAGATCTGTCTCGATTGCTCCGGCGCATTGCCAAAGATGAGACGCTGCACTTTGCGTTTTATCGCGACGCTGTAACAGGTTATCTGGGTGTCGATCACAACTTTGTTTATTACATTCATAAAGCGATGACATCCTTTGCCATGCCAGGGATAGAAATGCCGTCCTTTAAAGAGAGGATGGACCTGATCGCGAAAGAAGCCAATTATGGTCCGGTATCTTATTTTAATCAAGTATTTGATTATTTGATCCAATTTTGGGGAATTGAAAAGCTGCAGCCGAGCCGAGCAGAGTCTGAGGAAGCCAAACAGGACTTGCTCGCCTACCATGTGAAGTTAAGAAGAATCAGCGAGAGATTGGCCGCTAAAGGATTGAGCTAAAAAAGAAAACAGGCAACGGATGAAAACCGCTGCCTGTTTTTCTAATCATTGATTTGATCTGGAATGAAGATCTGCCCGTCCGCATCGTTGCTGGTGACGGCAAGAAGTATGGCCTTGGACAGCATATCGGGATGATAGGGCTTAATCAAGTATCCTTTTGCCCCCAAGTCAAAGGCTTTTTTCTTTTCCTCAAAGGCACTTGAGATGACGATGGGAATCGAACGCAGCTTCGGATTTTCACGCATGTATTCGATGACCTTCCATCCGTCCTCTCCGTCCTGTAGTACGAGATCCAAGACGACAGCATCAGGAGTGATCTCTTCGATTGCAGTAAGCGCCTGAGTAGCATAAGAAAAAGCATACACTGTATACCCAGAGCCGATCAATTCATCTCGCAACAACTCTGAAAGGTTCACATCGTCTTCGATAATCACGACATTTCCGTTTGGATGAAGTGAATGGGGATATGTCTCTCGACTGTCCCGATCGCTGAACGCAGCGGGCTGCTGTTCCGGAAGGGGAAGTGTGACAGTAAAGGTACTGCCATGGCCAGACTCGGACGCCACAGCGATTTCCCCGTTGTGAATATGAACAATCTCCTGAACGATGGCAAGGCCAAGGCCAGTGCCCCCGATTTCTCTACGATCCGAATTGTCGACACGGTAAAACTTGGTGAAAAGGTGGGGGATGGCTTCTGGCGGAATACCCAACCCTTCATCGTGGACCTCCAAAAGAAGTCGATTCCCCTCATGGCGGCATACCACACGCACGCGCCCACCGGCTGGAGAGTATTTCACAGCGTTGCTCACCAAGTTCATGATTACTTGACGTAGCTTGTCCCGGTCTCCTTCGATCACGGTTTTCTCTGTTTGCAGATCTAGCTCAAAAGAATGAAGAGGAGATTGGACGCGATACAGCCCAAAAATTTCTCGGACTACCTGTTCGAGAGGAACCATTTCCTTTTCATAGGTTTGTCGACCAGATTCCATGCGTTGCAGGTCGAGAAAATCATTGATCAGTGCAGTGAGTCGTCTCGCTTCCTGATAAATGGCTGTCGTATAGCGGTGCTGACGTTCCGGTTTCAATTCCTTATTCAACAATAGCTCGGCAAAACCAAGCACGCTGGCGAGCGGAGTCCGCAGCTCATGGCTGACCGTACTCACGAATTCGGACTTCATCTGGTCGATTTCGTATTCCTTGGTGATATCGCGGTAGACGAGCAAGGTGCCCCATTTTTCCTGATCCCGATACAACGGCTCCGCATACAGCTGGATGTAGCGGACTTGCGGATAGGTGAGTTCGATCAGATAGGTCTTGTCCTCGCTGTGACCGGCAAGAGTCGCATTCACATAGGAGACGAGATGCTCGTGGTCCTTGGTGAGACCTTCCATATGTTTGAAGTAATCGGCAAGATCAATGCCTTGCACAGAAGCATGAACAGGGAAGCTGAGCAGTTCTCGGAAGGTGCGATTCACCTGCAGCGTCACGCCGTTGATGCCGATTAGTTGCACACCTTCCTGAATCGTATCGAGCATGTCCTGCGTCATTTGACGTTGTTTTTCGGTCTCCTCGTGCATGGCGAGCTTGTCCAGAGACAACGAGATTTGTTTGGCTAGCCCGACAGCCATTTGTTTCTCCAGCTCGGAAAGGGTACGCCCGACGCGTGAGAGGACAATGCATGCGACCACGTCCTGATCGGCCTGCAAGACTGGCAAATACAGCTCGTACGTCTGAGAAGCCGTTTCCTGATAACCGCGCTCCGCTTCTGTGCTTTCGCGAGTCAATACATAAGGCTGCCTGGTTTCCCGTATTCGTACGAGAGGTCCGTCTTCCAACCCGTTTAAAAACTGCGCCACTCCCGGTGAAGAGACCCCAAAGCTGGAGCTGTCCTTGTCCGCGTTCAACAAGACGATGACGCCTTTGTCCGCATCCATCACCTCGACGATATTGCGAACGATGCTTTGCAGCAATTCTTGCTTGTCCAGTGTATTTGCGAGGGATTGGATGAGTCGGTTTCTCTTTTGCAGATAGCGCTCATTATCCTCCATTTTGGCGAGTGCTTCCTCCAGTTCTTCCTGTTGCATCATCAGCTCATCCTGCTGGGCTTGCAGCTCTTCATTTTGCGCCATCAGCGTTTCTTCCTTGATCTGAATTTGCCTGATCAAAAAGTCGAGAGATCGGGCGAGATTGCCGATTTCATCGACGCGATGCAGATCCTGGAAGTGAGGGAGTTCGCCTTGTGAAAAGCGCTGGGCCTCGACAGACAGGCGTTCGAGTGGAGCACCGATATCACGGGTGGTTCGTTTGGTGACCCAGATAGAAAGGATCAGCACCACCAGAACGTACAAGACGAACCACAAGCTTTGCCGCGTCACATCTTCAAACAAGGTACGGTTTTCTTGCAAAAGCAGCTGTTCGTTCTTTTTCTTGTAGGTAGAGGCATACGAAATCAAATTATTGACTTCCTGATTCACACCGCTGGAAGAAAAGTTGCGCAATGATTCGTATTGCCCTGCCTTGGCGTACCCAGAGGCGGTCGGGAACACGTTGGAAAAAAAGTTGGAGATGAACGACTCGATCGAGGTAACGACTACTTGCTCCTCGGGAGTGAGTGGTAGATTTTTATAAGAAGCGATCGACTTCTCCAGCTTTTGTTTCTCAACAAACAGTTCGTTGTACTCGTAGGGGCTCAAAAAGGCGTAGTAGCCACGAGCGCGGAAAAAGATCTGATTGGTGTGATCGGCGATCTGTTCGACGAGTACTTGCTTTTCCTTGGAAGCTTTCAGCGTCGTCTGGTACTGGGAAAAGGCCGTGTAGTTCATGTACAGTACGATGGCTGCTCCGGCGATCAGGAGCGACAGAAAGATAAGCATCATGGCAGTAAAACGTCGAGTGATGCTTTTTTTCAATACCTGACTGAGTTCGCTCATGCAAGCATGTCCTCCACAACCCGTACCAGTTCCATGGGGCTAAAAGGTTTGGGGATGAAAGCATCCGCGCCTGCGGCACGCATCTTTTCCTGTTCGGCATGTTGGCTTTTTGCAGAAAGGATCATGACTTTGCAATTTCCTTTTTCAGGGATCTGCTTCATGTGCACCAATACTTCGTAGCCAGTCAGCTTGGGCATCATGTAATCCAGAACGATCAGGTCATACTGATGCTGCTCGATTTTTTGTAACGCTTCCTCACCATCGCAAGCGATATCGAGCAGGTGTCCTTCATCCTCTAAGGTATCGCTGATCAGCATGCGCAAGACAGGTTCGTCTTCAGCAAGTAAAATGTGTGCCATTGTTTTCACTCCAACTTTTTCATCTAAACCATTCGTTTCACCAGACGCTTGATTCTCGCTTCCAGTTCTTTGGTACTGAAGGGCTTTGTCATGTAATCATCCGCCCCCAATTGGAGGGCACGCACAATATCGTGCTCTTCGGTACGTCCTGTCAGCATGATGACGGTATAGCGTTTGGTATTGGGCAGAGCTCGAATCCGCTGCAAGACCTCTAGCCCGTCCATGATTGGCATGATGCCATCCAAAATGACGAGGTACGGCTCTAGACCGCGGTGCCAGTCACTCTGGAAGAAGGCCTCGCCATCACGAAATTCGTGAATGTCCGCGTAAATCCATCCGTCAAAGCCGTTTTTCACAGATTCCGCCAGCATCGTCCGGATCATCGCATCGTCATCGATAATCGCTACCTTGAGCTTGATTTGCGGAGAGTCTCCCGTTTCTGACAGAACGGCTTCCTCAATTCTGCATCGGCCCGAATTTTTGGCTCTATATAAAGAGTTATCGGCTACTTCCAGCCAATAAGGAAATGGTTTTTCGGCGACTGTGATCTGTACGACACCTGCGGAAAAGCTCAATGAAAAGGGGCCGTTCGCAGAGTCAAATGTCATCGCACAAAAGGCATCCAGCATCTGCTGCATACGGAGCTTGGCTTCCTGCACGGCAGTTTGGGGCATCAAAAGGATAAACTCTTCTCCGCCGTACCGGAACAGGATGTCGTTTTTGGCCGCACTGCTCTGGATAAAGGAAGCGAATCGGCACAGGACATCATCTCCGACCAGATGGCCGTATGTATCATTCACTTTTTTGAAATGATCGATATCCAGGAAGGCGAGTGACAGGGGAGAATCTGCCCGCTGTGCATCACCGAGCAGCCGTTGATACGTGTCCAGCAGGGAGTTGCGGTTGTAGGCACCGGTCAGCTCGTCCAGAAACAGGATCCGATTCATCCAGCGTTTGCGGTATAATTGACGTTCCAGCCGAACAGCCAGCTCTTCCATATCAAGTGGCTTGCACATGACGTCATCCGCACCCAGGCGGTAGGCATGCAAACGAGTGTCCCGCGCACAATCCACACTGATGACTGTCGTAGGTACGTACTGTTTTTTGATTTTTTCACTGAGCGTCTTCATCACCTGAAAGCCGCCCGTTTCCGGAATATTTAAATCCAGAATCAGACAGTCGGGATTCATGTCATGAAAGTAATCCAGTGCTTTGTGGGGATGAACGGTAGCAATGACCGACCAGTTGCGCTTCTCTAAATATTCTTTTACATACATCAAGAGAGTGACGTCATCATCCAGAATCAGGACGAGAGGTTGGCTCTCATAGCTGGTTTCCCGTGCCTGCTCCGGATCGTCCAGCAGCAGCTCTTGCTCCGACCACTGTTCGTAGCACATCGCGATTAACTCGAGCAAAAATTTGCGCCACTCAGCGGGTTGCCAATCTTTTGGCGGCATTTCTTCCAGTTGGTCCAAGAGGTTCAGGGAAAGATTCGACAAATCCGTGAGGCCAATGGTTCCCGAGGTTCCTTTTAAGGAATGGAGAAAGCGGTATAATTCGTCATGGGGGAGTGGTCCGTTGAGATCGAACCACGCCTCCAGTTGCTTGTGAATATGGGTCAAAAGTGTATCTCTATACTTCTTCATGCCGTACGATCCCCCTGTTAGTCGGTTGGACCCAAGCAGTCCGGTCAGACTGCTTGGCCAATTGTTTCAAGGTTTACGATTTGGTATTGTACATCTAGCTAGGTGGAATGGGTACCCGATCAGGAGAGTCTATCCAATGCAGGGGGAAGGTCAGGGAGTGGAAATTGGTATTGGAATTGGACACAATCGTGAAAAACTCTATTGACGGGTGAAGCCTTCTTCTTTCAAGTACTGCTCAGCTTCCACATACGATTCAAAAGAAGCTTCCAGATTCATGCCGTGGTAGACGTTCCACAAGGAATCTTCCTGTTGGAGCAGCAGGGTGTTGTCGTTCTTGTCGACCCACGTTTCTTCCAGTTCTTGTGCCGCGGAGTTCACTTGAGGAGGGATCTCGCGTTTATAAGAAAGCATCTGGATGGACGCTTCAATAACGGAGCGCAGTTCGTCAGCCGAAAAGTCACGGACGTTGATGAAGCCTTTGTCATCCTTGCGAAAGCCTTTCAAATACGCGCCATATACGAAGCCGTTTCCGTTTGGATGGAGATGGTACACGACTGTTTTTTTCTCATGCAAACTGCCTTCAAAATGAAAGTTAACCCGCTTGAGGGAGACATCGTTGCGCGTCAACTCCGGGAAAGATTCAATGACAGCCAGTTTTTCTTCAAATGTAAGCATGGATTCCTCCGATGAGATAGTTTTGTTTGTCGATTATATCATAGGTAAGACAAAGAGCGAAAAAGATCGATGATTGTAGAAAAAGGGGAGCAAAAAAGATGAATGGAAAAAATCGAAAAGATATTGTTGCTGGGCTGGTAGTCGATATCGTATTGAAACAAGATCAACGTACGGGGAAGCGAACTCGTGGCATCGTCAAAGACATTTTGACCAATTCCAGTACGCATCCACACGGCATCAAAGTCCGTCTGACCGATGGACAGGTGGGAAGAGTGCAGGAGATTATCAAAAAGGACGAATAAGCAGGGGAGGATGAGTGATTTCAAACCAGTAAAAAACGGGCTTAAGACCATAGCGGTCTGCCCGTTTTTTTTGTTTCCTTATGAAAGGATTCCTTGTCGATACGAATCATGAGTAGGCTCAAGCACGTCTTCCTCTGATGGTCGTACCACAATGAATGGATCGAGATTGCTCAAGCCATGAAGGCAGGTGTTGTGATGGGCGATGATCTGCTCGGCAGGCAATGCGGCATTGTCTGTCGTCGAATGACCGTCCCGTACCAGCGTAACGTCATAGCCGAGAGTGGTGGCTTTGCGGCAGGCGCTATCCACGCAATATTCCGTTTTGCAGCCGACGATCACGAGATGCTTGATGCCGAGCGCTTGCAATTGCTCATGCAAGTCGGTGCCGTGAAAAGAATCCGTTGCTCGTTTAAAAATGACAGGCTCTTGCGGGGCAGGGGAGAGTGCGGAGTGAATCGAAAATGCGTCTTCGCCTGCTTCTTTGACATCCAAATCCTGCACGTACAAGACCGGAATCGATCTTGAGCGGGCTTGGTCGATCAAGGCCTGGATCGTTCGGAGCAGCGATTCTTTGGCATATACCGGATGTGGACGGTCGGGTGTGCCCTCGACAACACCTACCTGAACATCGATTACGAGCAGAGCGGTTGTGTGATTCATGTACTTCCTCCTCAGATAGGGGACTAGCTATGCAGATCCCTCTTTTTCTTGTTTTTCAAAGTCATTGATTTATGAGTATTCCGAAGATTATATGTGCTCATGTACGCCAGCTCCTTTCGCATGTGAGTATGCAGGCAGCGCCATTTCTGAAGGCGGCCTGTAAAGGAAGTGTAGCACAAATAAACTGGAATTTACATACAAAAAGAGGACCTCATTCCTACGATAAGCGATAGGAGATGAGGTCCTCTTTTTGTTTCAGCCAAGCTTATGACTTAATTTCCTTTTTCGGTACAAACTGAAAGATATCGTGTGACTCAAAAGAATCGATCAATCGGGACAGCCAATGGTAATATTCCAGTCCATTCTCGATACGTTCGATGCTTAGTTCGACACGTTCCTTGTCTTCATCAGTGAGTTCTTCGGTTTCTTGAAGGGCGCGGAGCTCCTGCAGCGACTTTTTCAGGCTCATGCCGTTTTGCTCACAGGCGTGTCTCCATTTCACGGAAAAGAGATCAATGAAGTTCTGATACCAGTCCAGATTGATCTCGTAGTGATCTTTACGCGTCCCTTTTTTCCATATCTTTTCTACCATATTTAAGTCCATCAACGTGCGAACGCCGGTACTCATGCTGGTCTTGCTCATTCCCAGCGCTTCTCCCATTTCATCGAGCGTCATTGACTTGTCCTGAAACAGCAACGTGCCGTACAACAGCCCCGTGGACATGGTAATGCCGTACAAATCCATGTTTCGGGCAAGAGTCTCGATCACGCGTTCCTGAGCTTTTTCGAGGATTCTTTCCTGTTTGGTATCCATTTGAAAAAAGCAGCTCCTCTAGTCATTCATATTACCTGACTAAGATTGTACGTTTCTGACCGGAAAAAGTAAATGGAGATATTGCACAGTATATACGAGGTATTCTGCGAATACGGTAAGAAAAGTACGTAAAGTTTTTTCTGAACGCTAAAAATGCCCGATTATCGAGTCTTACCCAATTTGAGGGAAAAATGAACCCCCGATACAATGGTAAGGGTAGTGATCGTCCGGAATCGGGCAGAAAGTTGGAGGTGACCATATGCCCAAAATTAAAGTAGAAAACTTAACGAAGATCTTTGGACGCCAGCCTCAGCGCGCTTTGCCTTTAGTTAAGCAGGGGAAGACCAAAACAGAGATAGTAAAGGAAACGGGTCTGACTCTCGGGGTGAACCAAGCGAGCTTTGAGGTGAACGCTGGCGAGATTTTTGTCATCATGGGGCTCTCGGGTAGCGGTAAATCCACGTTGGTTCGATTGCTGAACCGATTGATCGAGCCGACGGAGGGCCGAATTCTCATTGACGATATAGATATCGTCAGTATGAATACAGAGCAGCTGCAACAAGTAAGACGAAAAAAATTAGGGATGGTCTTTCAGAAGTTCGCGCTTTTTCCGCACAGAACGGTGCTGGAAAACGCCGCGTATGGCTTGGAAATACAAAATATGCCGAAGAGCGAACGCGAGCAGAGAGCCAAGGAAGCGTTGGCCTTGGTCGGACTCGGTGGATGGGAACAGAGCTATCCCGATCAGTTGAGTGGCGGGATGCAGCAACGTGTCGGTCTGGCACGCGCCATGGCGAACGATCCAGATGTGCTGTTGATGGATGAGGCCTTCAGCGCCCTTGATCCACTGATTCGCAAAGACATGCAGGATGAGCTGTTGGAATTGCAGAGCACGATGCAGCGAACCATCATCTTTATTACGCATGACCTGGACGAAGCGCTGAAGATCGGGGATCGGATCGCCTTGATGAAGGATGGGGCGATCGTACAGATCGGTACCCCTGAAGAAATCATGACGAATCCGGCCAATGAGTACGTAGAAAGGTTCGTGGAAGACGTCGACCGCTCGAAAGTTTTGGCGGCTGAGCACGTCATGAAGCGGGCAGAGACGGTCACGCTGGATAGAGGTCCTCGCGTTGCCCTGCAATTGATGCGGGATCGTGGTGTGTCCAGTCTGTACGTCGTTGACAGGAAGAAGACACTGCTCGGGGTACTGACCGCCGATGCTGTCAATGATGCCAAACTAAACGGCAAGACACTGGAAGAAGTGCTGCGGACAGAAGTGCCAAAGGTAGGGCCGCATACGCTGTTAAACGAGCTGTTTGATCTCGTGGCGTTTTCTGATATTCCGGTAGCGGTCACGGGTGAGCATGATCGGTTGCTGGGCGTGCTCGTAAAAGGTGCCGTGTTAGGTGGCCTGGCAGGAAAAGTGAATCAGGAAAGTGCGCTGCCGACTGAAGAAGAAGGGCAGGTGAATACGTAATGAGTCAACTTTTTCCAAAGCTGCCCCTCGATGAGTGGATAGAGGTCATCGTAGATGGGCTAGATAAAAATTTAGGCTTTGTTTTTGATCTCATTTCCGCGGCTATTGGTGGAATCGTTGATCTGTTTAATGCGATCTTGACCGGATTGCCGTTTTGGCTGGTCATTATATTGTTCGCGCTGCTTGCTTATCGTGCAGGAAGATGGACGATGGCTATTTTTACCTTCATTGGATTATTACTGATTCAAAATCTGGGTTATTGGGAGCATTCCATGGAGACCCTTGCGCTGGTGTTGACCGCAGCCTTGATTTCCATCGTCGTCGGGATTCCAGTTGGGATCTGGTGTGCCAAGAATGAATCGGTACAAAAAGTCGTCACTCCGCTGCTTGACTTTATGCAGACCATGCCGGCCTTCGTGTACTTGATTCCGGCGATCTTTTTCTTCGGACTGGGGAAGGTGCCCGGTGTGATCGCTTCTGTCATTTTTGCGATGCCGCCGACGATCCGTTTGACCAATCTGGGGATTCGTCAAGTCCCTGCTGATTTGATTGAGGCTTCCGATGCTTTCGGATCGACCTACTGGCAAAAGCTGACCAAAGTACAGCTGCCGATTGCGAAAACCACGATGATGGCGGGGATCAACCAAAGTATCATGCTGGCTCTGTCCATGGTCGTCATCGCCTCGATGATTGGGGCAAAAGGATTGGGTGCGGACGTCTATCGTGCCGTTACCCAAATCAATATCGGGCAAGGCTTTGAGGCAGGTCTCGCGATTGTGATCATGGCGATTTTGCTGGATCGCATCACGCAAGGTGTAGGAAAGAGAAAAAACGCGTAGGAGGGGTTTTCATGAAAAAAGGAAAAATGATTAAGGGATTAGCAGTCGCATTGGGAATAAGCATGCTGATGGCAGGGTGCGGAAGTAATAATGCACCACAGGAGGGCAACCAGCCTCCTGGCGGCACCGAGTCTGCACAAGGCAGCGTAGGCGCGCAGGTGGACCACAAGATCATCGGGATTGATCCCGGTGCCGGACTGATGAAAGCAACCGACAAAGCGATGAAAGATTATGGACTGAGTGATTGGGAGCTGGTCGAAGGTTCCAGTGCAGCGATGACAGCGGCTCTGACCCAAGCATACAAAGACAAGAAGCCAATTATCGTAACGGGCTGGACACCACACTGGATGTTCTCCAAATTTGAAATGAAGTATCTCGAAGATCCAAAAGGCTCCTACGGTAAAGATGAACAGATTCACACTATCGTACGCAAAGGCTTGAAAGAGGATCAGCCGAGTGCCTATGCTTTCCTCGACAAATTCGAGTGGAAGCCAGCTGACATGGAAAAAGTCATGCTCGAGATCGCAGATGGCAAAAAGCCAGAGGAAGCAGCTGCAGACTGGGTGAAAAACAACGAAGAAACCGTCAACAAGTGGGTCGAAGGCATTCAGCCTGCAGAAGGCAAAAAACTGACGCTCGCTTACGTGGCTTGGGATTCTGAGATTGCCAGTACGAACGTCGTGAAAACAGTCCTGGAGCAAAAGCTGAAGTATCAAGTAGAGCTGAGCCAAGTGGAAGCTGGCCCGATGTGGGTTGGTGTCTCCAATGGTGATGTGGACGGCATGGTAGCGGCTTGGTTGCCAACGACGCATGCTGACTACTTCAAAAAATTGGGTGCGAATGTAGAAGACCTCGGTCCAAACCTGATTGGTACCAAGCTGGGTCTGGCGGTTCCTTCCTACATGGACATCAAGTCCATTGAAGACCTGAAGAAGTAAGTTCGCTTGAAATAACTCCACACACCACCTCTAGTAATACAGCCTTAGCTCGATTTTTATCGGGCTAAGGTTTTTCTTTTTCTTCCCCCCGGAACAGACCTTCCTTTGTCACAAAAAATCGCTCCGCGTCGTTATAAGGTCAAACTCGCAAAGAGGAGCGATAGTTATGAAAGCAATTACGTGTGTCGTCGTGGGAGCTGGTTACGCGGGAATTCATGCGGTCCATGAGATCCGCAAGACGTTGAGCAATCGAGCGGTTCGCATGATGGTAATCGATCATAATCCCCATCACCTTCGCAAAGTATTGCTATTCAAGCCAGCTGTGACCCAAACGGATGTGACTATACCCTTGAATACGATCTTTCCGGAAGGCGTCGAGTTTGTGCAAGGTACGGTCAGGAAGGTAAAAGGGAACGAAAAGATCATTGAATATAAAGATAGGGAAGGAAACGAGCAGGTCCTGGGCTATGATATTCTGGTTCTGGCAGCGGGGAGTGAAATTCGGCAAGCCCAACCGGAGCAAGGGGGAATCGCCCTGACGGATGTGAAGGCGGCTGAGACGGTTCGCGAGCAATGGATGGCAAATCTGCGACAAGCGATGAAGGAAAAGAATCAGAAGGACCGGCAACGATTGCTGACGCTGGTTGTAGCAGGTGCAGGCATCAGCGGCATCGAGATGTCTGCCGAGTTCGCCTATGCGATGCGGGCAGAGGCGACGAAGCTGGGGATCGATCCAAGCGAGATCCAAGTGTACCTGGTAAACGCGGAAAAACGCTTGTTTTTGGAGGGGCCGGCCAAGATGGCGCGAAAGCTGGAACAAAAGCTGGGGGAGGGAGGTGTGAGCGTGCTGCATGGACAAAAAGTGCTTCATGAGCATGCAGGGACGGTGACTCTTTCAACGGGCCGCACCTTGCCAGTTGGGCTGTGCGTCTGGTCGCTCGGACTTTCCCCCAATCCGCTCTTGCGTCAGATGGGCTTGCCAGTCACCGCACAAGGACAGGTAGAGGTGGACGCGTCTTATCGTGTCATCGGGACTACTGGTGTATACAGCATTGGAGATTGTGCCCGTGTCGTGGACCCCGCCACCGGGAGACAGGATCACATGACTTGCAAAGAGGCGACCGGACAGGCGGCACGCTTGGGGCCAATTGTGCGAGCAGATCTGGACGGCACATCCGCTCCTACCCACAAGAGCTACATGGACTTTTATTGTATTGGTCTCGGACCAGAACGGGGCATCGTTTGGACCCGAAAATGGGGGCTGGACATCATTTTGACCGGAAAGCTGGGATGGAAGCTTCGGGAGTTTACCTGGAATATTGCAAGTATGATAAAATGAGGGAAATTTTGGGCGATTACCGACAAAGAGGAAGTGAGTCAGCGGTGGAGGCTTTGTACCAAACCTATAAAGGACTGCTTTTCCGACTTGCTTATCAAATGACAGGCTCGGCTGTAGACGCGGAAGATATTGTTCAGGATGTTTTCCTGAAGGGGCACGATCTCTCATGGGAGGAAATCGAAGAACCCAAAGCCTATCTGTGTAAAATGACGACCAACCGCTGCCTCGATTTGCTGAAGTCCGCACGCAAAAAGCGGGAGCTCTACACGGGGCCGTGGCTCCCTGAGCCCGTCTCGGCAGCCTACACAGACAGCTATGAATCGGTCATTCAGAGAGACCTGCTATCCTATGGAATGCTCGTATTGCTGGAGCGACTCTCTCCAGGAGAACGAGCGGTGTTTGTTCTGCGTGAAGCCTTTGCTTTTGATTATCACGACATCGCTCGTCTGGTCGGAAAAAGTGAAGCGAATTGCCGCAAGATCATCAGCCGGGCCAAGAGCAAAATGGGGCTCTCGCCAGACGAACCGGTTGTCGCCGACGAAAAAGAAATCAGCGACGAATGGATCAGCCGATTTCTGTCAGCGCTAGAGCATGGAAACATCGATACACTGCTTACCTTGCTGGCAAAAGATGCGGTACTAATCTCCGATGGCGGAGGAAAGGTATCTGCAGCTCTTCGTCCGATCGTCTCTGGAGAGCGGGTGGTACAGTTCCTATTCGGCCTGATGCGCAAATTCTCTATGAATCAGGAGCTAAGTATCGAACTCGCTACGGTAAATGGCCAGACTGCACTCGTCCTCCAATTGGGTGGAAAATTGGATACGGTGGCATTTGTGGAGATCGAGCAAGACGTCATCCGCCACCTCTACCTGGTCAGAAACCCGGATAAACTGCAGTATCTATAAAGAAAGAATTCCCTTTATGCGAGATTGCTAAAGGGGATTTTTTGTGTTGGAGTCTAGTGGAGCCGTTTTTGACCCTGGTATATGCGGGAAAGCCATTTTCCACGATTTTTTTACGGGAACAAGGAAGCAGCGAGCGAAATACATAACGTCAACGTAAGGGTACTCAGCAGTGTGGAGACCAGAACGGCCTGAGCTGCAAATTCCGGTTCATTATTATATTCCAGTGCGAGTGAAGCACTATTGCGCGAAGTTGGAATAGCGCTCGCGATAAACAAGGCTTGGGCTGTGACTCCCGACAGGCCAAGGACGGCGATGACGCCAAAAGCGATCAGGGGAGAAACAATCAATCTCAACAGGCTGCTCGCCAATACGAGCCACGTACGTTTTTTCAGTGTGACCGAAGCGATCTGCGCGCCGATACTAACGAGAGCAATGGCGAGCATGCCATTGGCAGCCTGTTTGGCCGGTACCCACAAAAAGTCTGGGACATGGAGCTGCAGCAGGTTGCACAGCAAGCCTAAGAGGATCGCATACAGGACAGGGAGGCGGAAAAAGTGATGGATGGAACCGCGCAAGCCTTTGGTAGCGGCACTTGCCTTTAGTAATCCAAACGTAAAGGTGACGAGAATCTCAAAGACTACCACCACGATCTGTATGGACATGGCGAGGGGATCATGGCGAAAAGCGAGGTCGTTTACAGGGATCCCGATATTGCCGTTGTTGGTGAGGACGACGCTATTCGAAAAGCTGGCGGAAAAGCCTTTGGAAAAACGGAACAGCCTGTTGATTGTCTCTGTCAAGACAATCAACAGGAGAAGCTGAAAGAGCAAAAAACCGATGACCTGCAAGAGCAGCACGGGTGACAGGGAAGCCTCATAGATTTTGACGAAAGCGATGGCCGGAACAAAAAAATACAGAATCAGTTTGGAGAGTGTATTCATATCAAAGCGAAATGCGCGATGCAGGATAGCTCCGATCCCAATTAAAACGACGATGGGGGCAATGATCTGTTGGGAGGTGGTGAGAAACACGGCCATGGGTCTATCCTCTTTTCTGAATTGTTTCGAATCTTCCGCTACTTTGGGAGAATTGTACTCCTGAGTGCTGAGAAAGAAAAGAGGAACTTTGAATGAGCTTAGGTCATAAGTCACGAGAGTCCGATCCTCAAAGAATAGCATTCAGTTAAATAATACTATTTTACCTTATTTTTCTAAATTTATTTTGAACTAGGTAACTATTGCATGTAAGATAAGGTGGTTCTTGAATAAATAGGGATTGAGGGGTAACAAATGAGTAAAAGATCGTGGCTATCATTCTTTATCGTATGGATGATTTCTTTCGGCATGTTATTGCCGGTTGCTGCAGAGGAAACATTCAATTGGATCGAAAGTGGAACAAGGGTGGAGTTGGAAAACAAGTTTTCCTTCACAGTGCCGGAAAAAATGGTCTATCTCAATAAAGAGGATACCATCAAGATGGAGCAGCAGGTAGGCGATATTCCCACAATGAGAGAAATCGGGAGCGTCTTGCCGACAGAAGAAGCAGAGCAATGGCTCCTATATATGGAGTACGAGGAAACCGGACACATCAGTGATGACGAGCAAAATGACATGGATGCAGAGGAACTGTTGCAGAGCTACAAGGATGGGACAGAGGAAGCGAACGAGCAGCGGAAGCCGGAGGATCAATTTCATGTTGTCGGCTGGAATGTAGAACCGACCTATGATGCCAAAACGCATGAACTCGAGTACTCGATGCTGCTCGAATCGGCACAAAAAGAAAAATTCCTGAACTACAAGCTGCAGGTGTTGACGAGAACCGGGTATGTCTCCTTTATTCTGGTGACCGATCAGGAACACTTGGCAATGGACAAGCAGACACTGAGAGCGAGCATCCTCAAAAACTTTACAGTCAAGGAAGGCAGCCGTTACAGCGACTTTGACGAGAAAACGGATCAAGTAGCTGAGTATGGACTGACAGGATTGATCTTGGGTGGGCTGGGTCTGGCTGCTGCCAAGAAGCTCGGGTTCATGGCTCTGATTCTGGCATTTGCCAAAAAAGGCTGGATATTGATTGTCGTCTTGATTGGAGCGATCGCCAAGTTTGGAAAAAGACTGTTCGGCAAAAAGCAAGCGATAGAGAACAGCGAAGCAGACGAAGATAAGCCGTCAGCCTAAGCGTAATCAAACAGCCTTCCTGCGGTGGAATATACCGTGGGAAGGTTGTTTTTTTATAAATAGCAAGAAAAGCCAGCATGTCAGGGAACGTGGGAAGAATAGGATGTAAGAGGACAAGGTGAGGGAGGTAACTGTGGAACAGCATTTGGATCTATTTCTGATGAAATTCGGATATGTAGGGATCTTTTTTGCGTTGGCTTTGGGTGTCCTGGGTGTCCCGATTCCAGATGAAGTGCTGATGACATATGCGGGCTATGCGGTTTCCCGTGGAGTGCTGCACATGCCATACACGATTCTCAGTGCATTTCTGGGAGCCTCAGCGGGCATCTCGATCAGTTACTTCATTGGTTTGAAATGGGGATTGCCTCTTTTGATCAAGGTGGGGCCTTATTTGCACATCTCACCGAAAAAAATGGAGTCCACCCAAAAGCTGTTTGCTCGTTATGGTTCGTACCTGTTGCTCATCGGTTATTTTTTGCCGGGTGTTCGTCATATTACCGCTTATTTGGCTGGGATCGCAACGATGGATTTTCGGCGTTTTGCTGTCTTTGCTTATTCGGGGGCACTCATCTGGAGTATGACCTTTTTGCTGCTGGGCAGGGCCTTGGAGCGGGAGTGGTTCAAGGTGGTTGTCTACATCCGTCACTATGGAATTACGTTTCTGTTAATTGCTGCTGCACTCGCTCTCGCTACGTACCTCATCGTGAAATGGCGTCAAAACATCCGGTCAGGCTGAAAGGAATGGGTACGGTCCATGAACCACACGAAGCTGCCTTCGCTCTCCAGAAATACCAGACGATATGTATGTTTTTGCGTCCTCTTCATTGTGGCATTTGTTTTCGCGTTTACCAAATTGGGCAGCGAGATGCTCGAACAGGAGCTGCGTTTATTTGACTCCACGGTGATCGGGTGGGTCCAATCCAATCGGGGATATCACCAGCTGGCGGCGTGCTGTTTAATCTGGTGCTTCAAATGGAGCTATCACCGGGAGAGACCTGGCATTCTGCGGTTAGTAGAGGAGAAGGTCCCGGGCGGCAAAGGTGGCGATTGTGGTGATCGCAGTCGCTCTCATTCTTCTCATAGGGACCAGTCGCATCTATATGGGCGTGCATTATCCGAGTGATGTCTTGGCTGGCTATACGGCTGGAGGAGCCTGGCTAGCGATCTGTTTGCTGGGGTTGAAAATAGTTGTTGAAAAAAGAAAGGGGTAAAATGGAAATAAATATCTTTACAAACCGTCGGTCGGTTTGTAAAATAAACAGCATAACGAACGATCTGTTTTAAGAGGAGTGTCTAGCCATGATTCAAACCTTATTTTGGATTTTTGTTGATTTGATTCCGTTTTTTGTCGCGTTTCAGGTAGAGCCGCCGACCCTCGGATTTGCCATCGGTTTTGTACTCGCAGTACTGATCTACTTGTTTCAAAAGAAGAAGTTTGGAGAAGTCACGACGATCATCACGATCAAAGTATGTTACTTTTTCTGTGGTTTCTGGATTGCATGGTTGGTCCCTTCGTTCCATCTGTTCGACTTTACGCAGCTGTTTATGTACAGCATCTTAACATTGGCTTCAGTGGTATCCTTGGTCACCAAAAAGCCGTTTACGCTTCAATACGCCAAGAAAGTAGTGCCCGTTGAATTCACGACCCATCGACTGTTCCTTGTCTCGAATTTCTGGTTGACGGTGATCTGGGCAGCAGCCTTCGCATTGTCCTTGATCTGCTCCGTCCTGTATGCGATGAACCTCGTTTCTGGGGACATCGGAGTCACATTGGTGCATGTCTGGAACTTGATCGGATTGGCAGCCACGATCTCAGTGCGTCCGATTGCAAAACGTTTTTACTTGAATAAGCAAGGATAACGAAGGAGCCTAGATAGAGCTCCCCATTTTTTGGACTCCCACAAACCGGCAGTCGGTCTGTAAGAAGAATACAACAAAAAGACAAAGAGAGGCAGGTAAGCAGCGATGGAAAAAAAGAAACCGAATCGCAAGGTCATTTTGCTGGCAGTCACGACACTGATAGCTGCAGTGGTCGGATATTACGGCTATCAAGGCTACTTCTACGTGAAGACAGAAGATGCGATCGTCACAGGAGACATTTACAAAATCGCACCGAAAGTTGCTGGAAAGCTCAAAACTGTGCAGATAGATGAAGGCAGCGAGGTACAGAGTGGACAGATCATTGCCGAGCAAGAGCAAGTGAATGTCGCGAGCAATATTCAACTGGAAAATATCACAATTCGTTCGCCAATCAGTGGGGTCATATTGCAGCGGGCAGCCAAGGAAGGTGAAGTGGTCGGTGCGGGCAATACCATCGCATTGGTCGTCGATAAACGACTGCTGTACATTCAGGCGAATGTGGAAGAGACAGAAGCGGGCTACATCCAAATCGGGCAAGAAGTCGAGATCTCGCTGGATATGTATCCCGGTCGAACATTCACAGGTACCGTGACAAAAATCGGCCAAGCGACCCAATCGACCTTTTCACTGCTGCCTCCGACCAACGCAGGGGGCAACTTCACCAAAGTGACACAGCGGATTCCGATCAAGATTGCCTTTACCGAAGGGCCGTACGACTTTCAGCCCGGCTTGAATGCCAAGGTCACCATTCACGTGAGATAAGGATGTGGAGGAATGAATCCGCAGGAAAACTTTTGGCCCGGTGTTTTTGCCATCGTGCTGGGGACGTTCATGGCCGTTTTGGATACGAGTATTGTCAATGTCGCCATTCCCGAGATGATGCATGTGTTTGGAGCTTCGACTGAGGAAATTCAGTGGGTCGTCACATGCTACACGTTGACGATGGCGGCAGTCATTCCACTCGCGGGGTACGTTGGCGTCCGCTTTGGGATCAAGAAAAGCTATCTCGTCAGTCTGTTTTTGTTTACGGTTGGTTCCCTTCTCTGCGGCTTGGCATGGAGCA